>JAPWUQ010000128.1 GCA_028275445.1 Anaerolineae bacterium
CCGTAGGTGTACATCAACCGCGCGAAATCAATGGACCCCACCATGACCACCACCAGGAAGATGACCACCAGGGCAAATTCCACCAGGGTCTGGCCGCGCTGACGGACCTGTGGCGAGCGAAACGCTTTCGTGATTTTCCGCATCATGGCATATCCCTCCTCGCCCTACCTTTATGGCCCCAGCGGCGGTGAGAATGGGCTGTAAATGATGGCCATCTCGGCCGATTTGCGGATGTGGATCGTCTCCATGCCGATAATGCCCCCGAAATAGAGGGGCAGGTCATAATCCACGGTGACACGAATGGGGTTGCCGGCGTAGGCACCGCCGGCGGGAAAGCTCACGCTGACATGGGAGGTCGTCAACTGCACACCGGTGAGACCAAAGGTGGAGCCGTTGGCCTCGTTGACGGTGCGGATGGCGATGGTGCCGTAGTCCGTGGGATGCAGTGAACCGTAGCGGGCACCCTCGCGCACACCGTTGGTGATGGCGATGTAGGCGTCAATGACGCGTCCCATGTCAATAATAGTGGCCAGGATGAGAAGCAGGATCGGCGCGGTGAAGGCGATCTCGACGACGCTCTGGCCGAGTGACTTTCGTCTCGCCTGGCCGCCTCTCTGCTCATTGGCCCTGTGTTTCCAGAAGGACATGCGATCCTCCCCGCTGTTCACCCTGTCAATGCATCTTGCGCTGGATGCAGTCTCTCGTGCCGGCTCCACGACAGGCATATGCCGCCCCGCCAGCCGGCCTGTTTCGTAATCCATTATACGTTTGGGGATGGTGAAATCATATAGGATAATAGTCATGGGCCGAAAGTACTAACCGCTTTCGGCCCATGGGGGAGGAACTGCGGAAGAGGCCATCAGGTTCAGGAGAGCGGAATCTCCAGGACCGCCCGGGTGCCGCGCCCGGGCGCGCTCTCGATGCTGAACGTACCGCCCAGCATCTGCGCCTGCTCGCGCAGGGTGGGGATGCCCAGCGCGCCGGCCTTGCCGGCGGACTGTTCCTGCGCTTCCGGGACAAACCCGACCCCGTTGTCCTCGACGCTGGCAGTGACGGCCCCTTGGCCGAATTCCAGGGTGACGATGGCCTGGCCGGCCTGGGCATGCTTCTGCACGTTCTTGAGCATCTCCTGCACGCCGCGGAAAAGGATGACCTCTATATGGCCGGGTAGTCTGCGCTCCTGGCCGAGCAGGTTGAACTGCACTGTGATGCCGCTCTTGTCCTGGTAATCCTTCAGATAGCGCCGCAGGGTCGGCACAAGCCCCAGGTCGTCGAGCATCATGGGGCGCAGGTCAAAGATGAACTCGCGCACTTTCTGGAACGTGGCATTGACGGCGTTCCGGAGGTTGGCAAGCTCGGTGCGGGCCTGGGCCGGGTTGCTATCGAACAGCCGTTCGCAGATTTCCGCCTGCAGGATGAGGTTGGTGAGGGATTGGGCCGGCCCATCGTGCATCTGGCGGGCCAGCCGGCCGCGCTCGCGTTCCTGCGCCTCGATGATGCGGGCAATGGAAGGGGCGCCGCTGGAAGCGCCGGCGGGGGCGCCGACAGGGAACGCGCCGGCGCGCGCGGTCTCGATGATGCGCTGGAGCAGGCTGATGTACTGGGTGAGATGCTGCTGCCGGCTCTGAAGCTGTTCGAGCTGGCCGCGCATCATGAAGAGGCGCATCTGGCTCTCCAGGAACGACGTGTACAGCTCCCGGATGTCCTGCCGCGGATAGGTCTCCAGGTTTGTCTCCATCTGGCGCACTTTGTTAGCGAGGCGGGTATTGTTCTGGGTCAGCTTCTCGACCTCGCCGGAGCTCTGGCGGATAAGGATTTCGACCTCTTTGGCCTCTTTCTGTGCCCGGTCGAGTTCGTTCTGGAGCTCCAGCAGGAGTGCCTGGAGGGGGGATTTGCCGGCGGGCGTGTCGCGATTCATCGGAACCTCCTTGGTGCAGGTGGCAGTGGTGTCAGCGGGTGTCCTGGAGCCGGATCCAGCCGCGCTTCAGGGCATAGACGGCGGCCTGGGTGCGGTCGTTGACCGCCAGCTTGCGCAGGATGGAGGTGATGTGGTTCTTCACCGTTTGCTGGCTGATGTTCAGGGTGTGGGCGATCTCCTTGTTACTGCGGCCCTGGGCGATGAAGCGCAGGATTTCCATCTCGCGGTCGGTGAGGGGCTGGAATATCTCGATGTCCTCGGGCAGGGTGCCGGCGATGGACATCTCCTCGAACTGGCGCATCAGCCAGTCGGCGATCTGCTCCTTTTCCAGCACCTCCTCGCCCAGCACGTAGTGGCCGGCGTGCACCTGGCGGATGGTCTCGATGAGCTGGGTGGGGGAGACCTCTTTCGGATGGTAGGCGGAGGCGCCGGCGCGCAGGGCATGCAGGAGCTGTTCGTCGTCGTGATAGGCGGTCAGGACGATGACGTTGATCTCCGGGTGCTGGGCCTTGATGATACGGGTTGTCTGCAGGCCGTTCATGCCTGGCAGGTTGATGTCCATGAGGATGACGTCCGGCGCAAGGGTTTCGGCCATGTCAATGGCGGTGGGGCCGTCGCCGGCCTCGCCGATAATGACCAGGTCTTCCTCCAGCTCGAGGGCCCGACGCAGTCCGGTACGGAAAATCTCATGGTCCTCCACAATGACCAGTTTGATAGGCTCGCTCATGGATTCTTCTCCTTGTCGGAAGAATGGGCCGGCACTTCTGGCACACGGGGCAGTGTGACGGCGATGATGGTTCCGCCTGCCGGCCGGCTCCAGAGGTTCAGCGTGCCGCCGATGGCAAGGGCCCAATCCTGCATGAAGCGAAACTCGGACGCATAGTTCGATAAGGCAGTTTCATCGCAGTTCCAGGTCTCGTCTTTGACATAAAACATGAGGCGCTGATCTTCCGGCGTAAAGCCTATTTCCAGCGGGGCGGAGGACGGGTTTGCCAGGAAGATGTCCAGCGCCTCCTGCATGATGCGAAACAGGGCCAGCTCGGCGGTGGCCGGCAGGCGCTGTGGAAGTTCCTGGAACCCGAGCACCTGGATCGGGCGGCCGGCCGCGGCCGAGAGCCGCTGGACGTAGCGGGACAGCGCCGGCGCCAGCCCCATCTCGCTCAGCAGGGGAGGGGGCCGCAGGCCGGCCAGTATCTCCTGCAGGATGCGCCGCGCGCGCTCGAATTCCCCTTTCAGGTGCTGGAGCCCCTGCCGTACCGCGTTCGGGTCGCTGTCCAGCAGGCGGCCGGCGAAGTCCATTTCCACAACGGCGTTGGCGATCAACTGGCCAAAGGTATCTTCGAGCTGTTTGGCCAGCCGGCGGCCGGCCTCCTCCTGCGCCAGCATAGCGTGCAGGGCGGTCAGGCGCGCCGACTCGTCCGCCGGCGCCGGCGCTTCCTCCGGCCGCTCCTGCCGCATTGTTGCCAGCAGTTCGCGCAGGGCCAGCAGGGGCGGAGCCGGCCCCAGCGCCAGGATGGCATCCTCCACCTGGGCGGACATGCGCTCGATCAGTTCCGCTGTGGGCATCGGCGCCTGGTTCAGGCCTGGCGTATCCCGTTTTCCCGTCTCTCGCGCCAGCACGTCCACTGCTTCCTCCTGCAGGTAAGTATAACACATTGGGTACAGGGAAGCAACAGGAGCACATTTTTTCACGATTCATCGAAATGGTGTACAATAGGGGATCGTATCGGCGGACCGGCGGAAGCAACATGGTCCGTTACAAAGGAGCAGTGCATGCAGGGTTCTTCATCCAGCCGCAACCTGATTATCCTGCTGGTGGTGGGCGCCGTCATCATTTTCGCGGTGGGACTGGGGCTGGCCGGCGTGTTCGCCGGCCGCGCTCCCCAGATCGGTGAGCCGGCCCCGACCTTTCGCGTGACGACCATAGACGGCCAGGTGATTGACTCATCGGCGATGGCGGGGAAGGTGCTGGTGGTCAATTTCTTCGCCACATGGTGCCAGCCCTGTCGGCAGGAGGCCGGCGACCTGGAGGCGCTGTGGGGTGAGTATCAGGACAAGGGGGTGCTCTTCGTGGCCATCGCCTATAAGGATGTGGATGCCAAGGTGCGCGAGTTCGTCCAGCAGGCCGGCATCACGTTCCCAGTGGCGAATTCCAGCACGGACATCGGCCGGCAGTTCGGCGTGACGGGCGTGCCGGAGACCTATGTCATCGGCCCGGACGGCATCCTGCGCTATCGGCGCATCGGCGTGATTGATCCTCCCGCTCTGCGCCAGGTGTTGAACATGTTGATCCCATAGCGGCATTGTCCGCGCAATGATTCTGGAGGCCAATTTCCATGTCGAGTGCACGACGATTATCGGTAACCTGTCCCAACTGCAAGCGCCCCTTCATGGCGGATGTCTATCACATTGTGGATGTGGGGCGCAATCCGGAGCTGAAGTGGCAGCTTCTGGCCGGCAACCTGAACGTGGCACAGTGCCCTCACTGCGGGATGGCCGGCATCCTGGGCATGCCCTTCGCCTACCATGACCCGGAGAAAGAGCTACTGCTTATCTTCATGCCGAACGAGGCCGGCCTTTCGTCCAACGATCAGCAGAAGCTCATCGGCTCCCTGACGCAGGAAGTGATGATGAGCCTGCCCCAGGAGAAGCGCAAGGGCTATCTGTTCCAGCCCAAGACCTTCCTGCTCCTGGATTCGCTGGTGAATGCCGTTCTGGCGGCGGAGGGCATCACGCCGGAGATGTTGGAGGAACAGCGGCGCCGGCAGGAGCTGATCAATTCCTTCCTCCGGATGAAGGATGACGAGAAAGGGTTTCAGATGCTCATCGAGCAGAACAAGGAGCGCCTGGACTATGAGTTTTTCCAGACGCTGACGGCTATGGCCGAGGCGATGGCCCAGGCGGGGGATGAGGCCGGCGCCAATCTGCTGTTGGGCCTGCGGGCGAAAATCCTGAAGGCTGTCGCGCCGGAGCGGCCGGCGGAGGAGGTTGCCAGGCTGGAGGCCGAACAGCCGCTGACCCGCGAGGACCTGCTCGATGCCCTGCTCGAGATCGAGGATGAGCAGGAGCTGGAGGCCATGATCGCGCTGGCGCGCCCGCTGATCGATTATTCGTTCTATCTCCTGATAGCGGAGCGCATCCAGGTCCTGGAGAAGGAAGGGCGGGTGGACGAGGCGCAGAAGCTGAGCCAACTGCGCGAGCGCGTGCTGGAGATCACCGAGCGTCTGGATGAGGAAGCGCGCCAGGCCCTGCGCCGCGCCAGCGACCTTCTGCGCCAGGCCTATCATGCGGAGCATCCCGAGCAGGTCATCCAGGAGCATATCAATGAGATTGACGACCTGTTCTTCTATGTGCTGAGCGTGAATATGGAGCAGGCGGTGCGGGAGGACGCGCAGGCCAACGCGCCGGCCATCGCCAAACTGCGCCAGATTGCCGAGCTGGCCGCCGACGCGGTGGAGCGGCGGATGCCGCCGGCCCTGCGCTTTGTCAATCAGCTCCTGCGCGCCGGCACCGATGAGGAGCGCCGGCAGATGCTGGAGAACCCGCCGGTCCCGCCGGCGGAGCTTACAGAACTGGTAGAGGCGCTGATCCGCCAGTTCCAGACCAATGGGCAGGACGGTGTGGTGCGCAAGCTGGAGATGGTGCGCGAACTGCTGGAGCATAAGGCGGAAGCGCCACAAGCCTGAGGACTGGGTTGCCGATGATGCCTGGACTTGAGGTCCGCCGGCTGGGCCAACCGGACGTGCCGGCGATGACGGCCTTTTTGGAGCGGGATGCCCCCAATAACCTGTTCCTGCTCGCCAATCTGGTGCAGTGGGGCATCTCATCTCCTTATTTGCGCTATTTCGGGGCCTTTCGCCAGGGGGAGCTGGTCGGGGTGCTGATGTTCTTTCGCCACAGCGCCGGCATCTGCTGGGAGGATGCCGATGCCCTGCCGTTATTCGGGGCGATTTTCCAGCAGGCCAGTGTGACGGCGTTGAGCGGTTGCCGGCGGCAAATCGAGCCGTGGATGCCGTTCCTGCCGCCGGCCGTCCCCGAGCGCACCCTGCACGGCGTGTTCGCCGTGCTGTCCCCCGGGGATCTGCGGCCCTGGCCGGCGCGCGGGGAGCGCCTGGCAACCCCGGACGATGTGGACACGCTGGTAGAGCTGTACGGGCGCAATCTGCTGTTCACTTATCAGGCGCGGGAGGAGCACCGCCGGCGTCTGCTGGAAACGCTGGAGGCCGGCGGGAAGATCGCCTTCATCGAGCGGGACGGCCGGGCGGTTTCCGCCGCCCGCACGTCCGCCATCGGGCACGGCATGGCCATGATCGGCGGGGTGGTCACCCTGCCCAATTATCGCGGACAGGGGTATGCCACCGCCTGCACGGGCTTATTGAGCCAGGAGCTTATTGCATCGGGCCACACGCCGTACCTGGTGTATAACCCCGGGGACCCTGCCGCCAGCAGGGTGTATCAGCGCCTGGGGTTCCAGCCGTATGATGAATGGATCGTGATGTTCTGGGATGCCTGAGCATTTGCCGGCGGGAGGTACGATGGCCTGTTCTGCTGACTCGCTCGATGCCGCACTGGAACAGCTCGCCCGCCTCCAGGGCGACCTTCGTCTGATTGATCTGGCCTCTGTGCGGGAGATCTCCCAACAGTTTGGCGTCAGCGTGAAAGAGGTGGAGCTGGCGGCCCTGCGACGGCGCATTATGCCGGCGCGCTATCAGCGCAACCTGGGCACTGTGGGCTGGGAAGGGCAGATCCGCCTGCTGGAGTCCACCGCGGCGGTGGTGGGCGCCGGCGGCCTGGGCGGCTGGATTATCGAGGGGCTGGCCCGCATGGGCGTGGGCCATCTGATCGTCATTGACGGCGATGTCTTTGAGGAGAACAACCTGAACCGGCAGGCATTCTCTCGCGAGGACCTGCTGGGCCAGAGCAAAGCCGAAGCCGCCCGCCGGCGCGTCCACGAGGTCAACCGCGCGGTGGAAGTGAGCGCCCATCACGCCTGGCTCACGGAGGAGAATGCGGCATCGCTCCTACAGGGGGCTGAGGTGGTGGTGGATGCGTTGGACAAACTGCCGGTCCGGATGATGCTTCAGGATGTGTGCGCCCGGCTCGGGGTGCCCATGGTGCACGGCGCCATCGGCGGATATATCGGCCAGGTGACGACGATTTTCCCCGGCGACCCGGGCCTGCGGGCGCTGTATGGAAACGGCCCTGTGCCAGAGCGGGGCGCAGAGGTGGAATGGGGCAACCCCGCCGGCACCCCCATGATGGTGGCCGCTTGGGAAATTCAGGAGACCGTCAAGCTCCTCACCGGCCGCGGCACCCCCCTGCGCCGGCGCCTGCTGTTCATGGACGCGGAGTCCGGCACGGTGGAATGCTTCCAGTTGGGATAAACTGCAGTGCACCTGTCATCGGAGCCGAATATGTTCGCGGAGATCATCACGACGGGCAGTGAATTCCTGCTGGGCGAATCGGTGGATACCAATTCGGCCTATATCGCCCGCTGTCTGCGGGAGGCCGGCGTCGAGGTGCAGTACCTGATCACGGTGGGAGACGACCTGGAGCGTCTGACCGCTGTCCTGCGGGATGCGCTGAAGCGCTCCCAGCTCATCATCACCACCGGCGGCCTGGGACCGACGGTGGATGATGTGACGCGCGAGGCGGTGGCGCGTGCGGTCGGACGGGAGCTCGTGTTTCGCGAGGACCTGTTGGAGGATATCGCCGCCTTTTTCGCCCGCGCCGGCCGCACTATGTCGGAGAACAACCGCCGGCAGGCGTACATCCCCGCCGGCGCCATTCCCATCCGCAACCCGGTGGGCACTGCGCCGGCGTTCATCGTCGAGACTCCCTCCTCGACCATTATCTGCCTGCCGGGAGTCCCCCGCGAGATGGAATACCTGATGCAGGATGCGGTCCTGCCGTATGTGCGCCGGCGGTGGGGCGCTCTGCAAAGCATGATGACCCGCACCCTGCATACCTGCAGTGTGGGGGAGAGCACTATTGACAGCCTGATCGGGGATCTCGAATCGCTCGGGAACCCCTCGGTGGGGCTGGCGGCGCATTCCGGGCGCACCGATATCCGCATCACGGCGCGGGCGGCGACACCGGAAGAGGCCCAGCGTATGGTGGCAGAGGTGGAACAGGAACTGCGCCGGCGGCTGGG
>JAPWUQ010000129.1 GCA_028275445.1 Anaerolineae bacterium
AGGAAAAAATGAAAAAGCTGTTCGCTCTGTTGTCCGTGTTCGTGGTCCTGGGCTTGCTGGCCGCATGCGCCGCGCCGACTCCGCAGGTCGTCGAGGTCACCAAAGAAGTGGAGAAGGTGGTCACCCAGGTGGTGCCGACCGTTGTCAAGGAAACGGTGGTGGTGGAGAAGGTAGTCACGCCCACGCCGGCCCCAACTGCTGCACCAACAGCGGCAGCTGCGGCAGTGAATCTGACCCCGCCCGGTACCTGCACCCTCAAGTCGCCGCCGGCGCAACCGGTGAGCATTGTCTACCTGAGCAACAAGTTCTCAGTGCTCGAGTACTATGCCAACGCCTTGGAGCTATGCGAACAGAACCCGGCCAACAACGTGAAGATCCAGACCGACTGGCTGCCCTCCAACGAGCGCCTGCAGAAGGCTATCCTGGTCCTTTCCTCTGGCGACACCGCCTACGAGATCATCCATGCCACCACCAACAACATGGTGGACTTCGCCAGCGCCGGTTGGCTGCTGCCGTTGGATGACCTGATCGCCAAGTACAAGGATGAATACAAGCTGGACGACATCCCGGAGGCCGTCTGGGCCAAGATGCGCGTCAACGGTAAAATCTACGGCATCCCCAACTCGGGCAACGCGCAGATCTTCTTCTATCGCAAGGACATCTACGAGAAGTACAATCTCAAGCCGCCCAAGACGTGGGCCGAGGCCGAGGAGCAATTCAAGCTGCTGGCCGAGAAGAAGGACACGCCGTACGTCTTCGCGGCCGCGTGGGCCAAAGGCTCCGACCTGGGCTACGAGTTCAGCCGCTTCCTGCTGACCAAGGGCGGCGCCTGGTTCGGGGACGGCCCGGCCGACCCGAAGTTCAACGATGCGAAAGCGGTCGAGGTAGGCGAGTGGATGAAGGGCATGCTCAAATACATGCCCCCCGATGTCCTGACCTACAACAACGACAAGGTCATGATCGCGCTGCAGCAGGGCCAGGTCGCAGCTGCTGTCACCTGGGTCACGCGCGCTAAGCAGATGGACGACCCCACCCAGTCCAAGGTGGTTGGCTTGATCCACTTCGCACCGGTGCCGAGCTTCGGCGACGGACCGACCGGCACCAGCATTGGCTTCGACACCTTCGTCATCCCGGCCAAGACCGATGTGCCTGCCGATGTGATCTTCCAGGTGCTGATGGAAGCCACGAACCAGGAGCGGCAGGCAGGCGCAGCCGATCTGGCCATCATGCCGCGTTCATCCGTGGCAACCGATCCTGCTGTCGTACAGCGTAACCGCTACCTGGTAGCTATCAACGAAGCTATTGAGCGCGGCATGTACGATCAACTGCCGACGATGGTGCCCTACTATGGCATTGCGATGCGTGCGGTTGGCAACTATCTGGCCGATGCCCTGGCCGGCAACATCACCGTCAAGGAGGCGCTGGACACAGCCGTCAAGGACTACCTGGTGCAGGCCAAAGAGCAGGGCTTCATCAAGTAATCGGCGCTGAGCGCCTACCATCCCGGCCCTCCCCCGCACGGCGGGGGCGGGCCGGGTGAGCAGCGCCATCGCTTGTGCCCCTTGCGTGAGGGCAAGGACGATCCTTCGCAGTTGTTCGGTAGGCAGATGCAAAGCTAACTGTCGGCGGTCAACCTGATGAGATAAGAGGAAAACGCTCATGAAACGACACGAGTTCTATGCCTTCGTGGCGCCCAGCGTCATCATTATGGTGACTCTGATGATCGTGCCGCTCTTCTTCACGATCTATCTAAGCTTCACCGCCTACACCTACGGCCAGATTCCCCGCTTCATGGGACTGGACAACTACATCAACGCGCTGCAAACCCCGCGTTTCTGGAACTCGATCAGGTTCACCTTGCTCTACATGGGCGTCGCCATCCCGATCCAAATCCTGATCGGCTTCATCATGGCGCTGTTGTTGTACAAGGTGAAAAAGCTCCAGGGCCTGATGATCAGCACGGCCCTGTTGCCCAACGTCGTCACGCCGGTGGTGGGTACACTGATCTTCTCATGGCTATTCCAGGACAAATGGGGCTTTTATAGCTGGCTGCTTTCGCTGGTCGGCATCAAGATCAACTTTCTGGCCAGTGTCAGCGGTGCGCGGGCTTTGCTGATTTTGCACGCGATCTGGTCGGCCACGCCGTTCCCTTTTCTCGTCCTCTACGCCGGCCTGCAGGGGATTTCGCGCGAGCAATTCGAGAGCGCGCAGCTTGATGGCGCCAACTGGCTGCAACAGGTCTTCTATATCGTCATCCCGAACCTGGCGCCGTTGTTCGTCTTTATCGCCATGATTAACATCATGGACGCTTACCGCGTGTTCGATCCCGTCTACGTGATGACGCGCGGCGGCCCTGGTTCTGCCACCGAAAGCATCGTCTTCTACAACTACATGGTGGCCTTTTCGCAGTTGCGTCTGGGCTACGGTAGCGCCATCAGCATCTTGACCATCTTGGGCATCCTGGTGTTGTTGGTACCGTTCCTTGTCCGCACCTACCGGCAGCAGACCCGTGGGTAGTCGGCGCGTGGAGGGAAAAATGACCACAAGTCACAGCAGGTTCTTGATCGGCAGACGGCTTCTCTCAGTGTTGGTGTACGCGGTGCTGTTGGCCTGGATGCTGGTGAATGTCACGCCGTTCCTGTGGACGGTCACGACCTCGTTCAAGGAGGTGAAGGACGCCTTCGCGATCCCGCCGGTGCTGATTTTCAAGCCAACGCTAGCGGCCTGGCAGGCGCTCTGGAAGGAAGCGCCTTTCGGCAAGTTCTTCGTCAACAGTGTCATCGTCACCACCGGCACGGTCGCGGTCTCGCTCTCCATCGGCTGTCTGGCAGGCTATGCCTTGGCGCGCTATCGCGGCAAGATCGGCTTCGTGATCCTGATCGTGGCGCTACTCTTCCGCTCTCTGCCGCGCATCTCCTTCCTGCTGCCGGCCTTTGCCTTTGCCCGCATGACCGGCCTTTACGACACGCATATCCTGCTGATCCTGGTGTATGTGGCGATCAACCAACCCTTCACCATTTGGATGCTGCGCAGCTTCTTCGCCGAGATCCCGATCGAGATCGAAGAAGCGGCCATGGTGGACGGCTGTAGCCGGCTGGAGGCCTTCATCAAGGTCGTCATGCCCCTGATGCTGCCGGGCGTGGTGACCACGGGCATCTTTTCGATGCTGCTGGCCTACAACGAATTCCTGATTCCGGCCATCCTGGCCGCGTCACGCGCCGCCACCCTCCCGGTGGGCATCGCCAGCATCGGCACCGAAGACCTGAAGTATTGGACCATCACCGCCGCGGGCAGCGTGTGGATCGCCCTGCCGGTAGTGGTGGTTGTGCTCTTCTTCCAGCGCTATATCATCCGCGGGTTGACGTTCGGCGCGGTGAAAGGCTAGCAGAGGGGACCAGTCCTGATGAGCACACCAGCGCCCAGATACCACATGGCAACCTTCCAATACCGAGACCGGCGGCTAGGGCTATTTGCAGGCTACGCATACCGGCAACAACTTCCTGGGGGTGCCAGCGACGGGCAAGCGTGGCGATGGGGGTGATGGACTTCTACCGCTGCGACGAGGTGACGATCGTCGAGAACTAGGTGCCCATGGACATCCTGCACCTCCTGCTGCAAATGGAGGTAGACGTCTTTGGCCGGATGCGCCATCAGTTCCGCCAGCATCAGCCCATCAGTGTCAGCCAATGGCTGGTCAATAGAGAGGAGGCCTGAGATGTTTTCGCAGGACGGTAATGCGCTGTTATGGCAGCACAACCATGAAACCCTGCGGATCGAGCCGTGGGGCCAGGACAGCTTGCGCGTCCGCATCACGCGCAATGCCTGTATTCGGGACGACCTGCCCAACGCCTTGCTGCCGGTCGCCCCTGCCGAACCGACCATAACGCTCGGCGCCGACGCCGCAACGATCCGCAACGGCGCCATACAGGCAACCGTCAGCGCCAGCGGAGCGCTGGAGTTTCGCAACGCGGAGAGCGGGAAAGTTCTCCTGAGCGAGCTGCTCCCGGAGGTCTATTATCTTCCCCCGGCGCCGCGTCAGTTCCGGCCGGGCGAAGGCGACCTGTATCATATCGAAGCAGCTTTCGCAGCTTACGACGATGAACGGCTGTATGGCCTGGGGCAGCAGCCGCACGGCCGGCTGGATCAGAAGGGGTGCGTCATAGACCTGGTGCAGCGCAACACGCGGGTCTGCATCCCGTTCCTGCTCTCCAGCCGCGGCTACGGCTTCCTCTGGAACATGCCCGGAATAGGGCGTGTTGAGCTGGGCATGAATGGCACGCGATGGATCGCCGAGGCGGCGCGCCAGATGGACTATTGGATCACCGTCGGGCGCACCCCGGCGGACATTCTGCGCCATTACGCCGACGCGACCGGCCATCCCCCAATGCTGCCCGAATGGGCTGCGGGCTTCTGGCAGTCCAAGCTGCGTTACCGGACGCAGGCAGAGGTGCTGGAGGTGGCGCGGGAATATAAGCGCCGTGGCCTGCCGCTCTCGGTGATCGTCATTGACTATTTCCACTGGACGCTCCAGGGCGACTGGAAGTTCGACCCTGAATACTGGCCGGACCCGGCGGCGATGGTGCAAGAACTGGATCGGCTGGGCGTCAAGGTGATGGTCTCCATCTGGCCGACGGTCAATCCGCTCAGCGAAAACTTTGCCGCAATGGACCATGCCGGTTACCTGGTGCGCTCGGATCGCGGCGTGCGCCCCAATCGCGTCTTTGTTGACAACCGGCCGGCCGGCCCTGTCTACGTTCACTTCTACGATGCCATGCACCCCGGCGCGCGCGACTTTATCTGGCAGCGCGTGCGAGAGAACTATTACCGCTACGGCATTAAGCTGTGGTGGCTGGACACATGCGAGCCGCAGACTGATCCCGAAGACCCGGCCAACATGCGCTATTACCTCGGGTCGGGCGTCGAGGTGACCAATCTGTACCCACTGTTGCACGCACGGGCATTTTTCGAGGGCATGCAGAGTGAGGGTGAGACCGAGATCGTTCTCTTGTGCCGCTCAGCCTGGGCCGGCAGCCAACGTTATGGCGCCGCGGTGTGGTCGGGTGACATCGCTCCCACCTGGGACAGCCTGCGCCGGCAGGTGCGCGCTGGCTTGAACATCGCCCTGAGCGGCATCCCGTGGTGGACGACCGACATCGGCGGCTTCGAGGGCGGCGATCCGGATTCACCAGCATACCGCGAATTGATTGTGCGTTGGTTCCAGTTCGGGACCTTCTGTCCGATCTTCCGGCTTCACGGCCGGCGTGAGCCGTTTCGGGATGGCACCGGCGGTCCCAATGAGGTCTGGGCCTTCGGCGATGCGGCGTATGGCATCATGCGAGAGTTCTTGTTCCTGCGTGAACGCCTGCGTCCCTACATCCTGGCTCAAATGCGTATTGCACATGAGACCGGCCTACCGCCAATGCGCCCACTGTTCGTGGATTTCCCGGATGATGCGTCGTGTTGGGCAGTGGATGACCAGTTCATGTTCGGCCCCGATCTCCTGGTGGCCCCAGTGCTCTATGCCGGCGCGACAGAGCGAGAAGTATACCCGCCGGCAGGAACGGCGTGGACTGACGCCTGGACAGGGACTGAACTTCCCGGGGGTCAGACGATCTCGGCCAGAGCGCCGCTGAACCGCATCCCACTGTACCTGCGTGCGGGCGCGAGTCTACCTATTCGCTCGCCGGCGCTGTGAAGCGCTGTGGATGAAGGATTTCAACCGCCGATGATCCACGACATCCACCGTCGCAACAAGCAACTCATCGGCAAGCTGAGGGCCGCCCTATACGACTGCGATGCGGTGGCGTTGCGCGGTCAACTGGGCAAAGTCTTTGCCGCGGACTGCCGGATTCACTGGCCACACCGTTCGAAGACCTGGACGGCTCTGGCGTGCTCTACGAACAGGCCTACCGGCCGCTGCTGACGGCCATCCCCGACCTGGAGCGTCGCGACTTCATCGTCATGGCCGGCCACGGGGAGGAAGGTGGGGATGCGGGTGGCGGACTGGTGGCGGCGGAAGGGCGACCGCCTGGTCCAGAATTGGGTGTTCATCGACTTGCCCGACCTGTTCCTCCAGATGGGAGTGGACCTGTTCGACCGACTTGAACAGCAAGTCAGGGGGAAATAGACCGTTGAAGCTGTTCCTGGAAGTGCGGAAAGAAACGATATATGACATGATTGACCCTGGGGTGGAACTCCAAATCATTGCGAGGGGGTTCGAGTTCACCGAAGGGCCGGTTTGGCATCCCCGATCACACAGCCTGGTATTCAGCGATATTCCTGGGGATACGATGTATCAATGGAGCAGGGAGGTGGGGCTGAGGGTGTACCGCCGGCCCAGCAACCTGGCCAATGGGAATGCCTACGATCTTCAGGGACGCCTGCTGACCTGTGAACATGCCACCAGTCGCGTGGTGCGCGAAGAGCCCGATGGGACGCTGACGGTGCTTGCGTCCCATTTTCAGGGCATGGAGTTAAACAGCCCCAATGACATCGTCGTGCGCTCCGACGGCAGGGTCTATTTCACGGACCCCAACTTTGGGCGCCGGCCGACCCGCTTCGGCCGGCCGCGCCCCCAACAGCTCCCGTTCCAGGCCGTTTTCCTGCTCGAACCAGAAACGGGGCATCTGCAGGCGGTGTCCACCGAATTGGAGCAACCTAACGGCCTATGCTTCTCAGCGGATGAGCGAGCATTATTCGTCAGCGATTCCGCCCGAGGACAAATATGGAGGTTCGACGTACTCGACGACGGGAGATTGGCGCACGGAAAGGTGTGGGCATCGGTGCGGGGAGAAGGCCCTGGGGTACCGGATGGCATGAAGCTGGATTCGCAGGGGCATCTCTATTGTTGTGGGCCCGGGGGCATTCACGTGTTCGATGCACAGGGTGAGTGTTTGGGTATCATACGCATGCCTGAGCAAACCGCCAACCTGTGCTGGGGTGACGAGGAACTCACCAGCATCTACATCACCGCGTCTACTTCCGTGTACAAGTTGCCGGTGAAGGTCGCCGGCATATTGACGACACCCAAATCGGATGATAGGAGCTGAACCCATGACGGAACCCATCACTCAGCAGAACAAGCTCAGGGTGTGGGAATTCTGGAAGCGTCTGGATGATTCGCCGGCTCATCTCCTGCCCACGCTCTTGAAGGAATACGTGGCGGAAGAGGTCAGTTGGCTGGGGTTTCATCCGTTCAATCACCTGGCCGGCCGGGATATGGTGCTGGGAAATTGGTGGTACCCACTGCGCCAATCCTTCCCCGACGTGCGGAGGGATGTGTATATCTTCATGGGTGGGTCTTTCGGCGGCAAACAGTGGGTCTGCGGCATGGGGCAGTTCCTGGGCACCTTTGCCAGGCCGTGGGTCGGCATTCCCTCCACTGGTCTCCCGACCTCGATCCGTTTTGGCGAGTTCTGTGCGGTGGAGGATGGGCTGATCGTGGAGGATTACGTGCTGTTGGACCTGGTGGACGTCATGCGGCAGGCCGGCTACCGGGTGCTTCCTCCCAGCCCGGGGGATGAGACGTACTGGCCCCGTCCCTTCGAGGAGGATGGGGTCCTGCTCGCCCCCCAGGATGACGCCGAATCGCGGCAGAGCCTGGCGCTGGTGGAGGCGATGATCCAGGGGCTGGGCAAGTTTGACGGTGTGGACTTTTCGAAGATGGATCAGCTTGCGTACTGGTCGCCGGAGATGCATTGGTACGGGCCGGTGGGCATCGGGAGTTCGCGGAACCGGGCCGAGTACGAGCGCAACCATCAGACACCCTTCCTGCGTGCTTTCCCGGACCGCAAGGGGGGCAATCATGTGGCCCGCTTTGCCGAGGGGCATTTTGTGGCGTCCACGGGTTGGCCCAGCGTCCGTGCTACCCACCTGGGCGAGTATTTAGGGGTGCCGGCCACTGGGGTGAAGGTGGGGATGCGGGTGGCGGACTGGTGGCGGCGGAAGGGCGACCGCCTGGTCCAGAATTGGGTGTTCATTGACTTGCCCGACCTGTTCCTCCAGATGGGAGTGGACCTGTTCGACCGACTTCAGCAACAGGTGGCGAAGCAGGGCGCCAAAGATGCATGAA
>JAPWUQ010000130.1 GCA_028275445.1 Anaerolineae bacterium
CTCAAAGATAACCTTTGCCGGGCCGATGCGGCGAGCCACAATGCTGGTCTCTTGTCCGCATTCCCCGGCCTTGACCCAACACACTGGCATTTGGCGCCTCCTTTCACTGGGCTCGGGCCGGGCCTGGCAAGAGATCAAGAATGGCCGCCACCAGGGCGTCTGCGACAATCTGGACTTCTTGGTCGGTGAACTCCCAGCTAGTAAAGGGGCCGCTCTTGGCGATTCCCAGGTCTTCCTCAAGATTCAGGTACTTCGCCGGCGTAATTCCCTGGCGTTCCAACAGCTCCCTGGCACATCGGTTACGGCAACCATCTACCACGATGATGCGCTCTATCTTGCGCACCAGGGCGGACTGTCTGGGCACTGCGCGCAGCGTCGCCGGCAAGGAGCATATTCCCACAACGTCGCTGCCAAGCCGTCTGACCGCTTCCAGGGCCGCCATGCCGGTCAATGTCCCGCTGTTGGAGCCGCCGCTGAAACAAGCAAAGATACCCACCTGCGGCAATGCAGATGTCATAGGCCCTCCTTTTCCCCGGCACGCGCCCGTTCCACCGCCTGCCAGGCGGCCAAGAATGTGGCGAAGGCCGGCATGCCAGCCACCGGGATAATGGTATAGGCCGTTTCCAGCAATTCCTGGAAGCCGGCGCCGGCGTGTATTGCCCCCGTGATATGCATTTCCGTGGCCCCCCGGTCGTGCAAAGCCGCGGTGACAGCCGCATGGATCAGAAACTTGTGTTTCTTGGACACCGCCCCATCGTTGACTGTCAGTTCATGTAGTTGGAGGAACGCGGTACAAAGCGCCGGATGAGAGTCACGTAAAAATGCCACGGGGTCCAGCAACTTTCCAAATTCCTGGGCAAATTCCGCCAGACGGTGTTCCATCGCTTCTGCCATGGGGTATTCCTCCGTTAGGCCTTTTCCCGTACAAGCAGTTCCTGCGGTCCACGAACCTGTAAGAATCGGTAAAACGTGCTGGCAGTCAGCATCTGCAAGATAAACGCCAGCGCAATCGGCAGTCCCACCAACGGATGCGCCTTATAACTGGATAGGGCCAATCCTACCGCAATCGGCAAGTTTTTCATGCCGGAGGAAAAGGTGACCGCGATCCGTTGTTCCCATGGGAAAAGATAGCGCCCGATCCAGTGAGGAACGAGAAAGCCGATGGGGAAGACGAGGATGAGGGCGCCCAACAAGGCCGGCACCATTTCCCAGCGCGCAATAATCACCGGTATGTTCACGTTGCAGGTAGCGAACATCAACAGCACGGCAGTCAGAGCGGAAAGGGCCGGCAACAAAGGCAAGTAGGGCCTGGGGTCCCACAGCCTGTCTGCCAGCCAGCGCAATACAATGCCCAGTACCAGCGGCAACAGCAGGATCAGGGTCAACTGCTGGAACATGGCCCAGGGATTCACGCGCACGCCGGCGCCGGCCAGGATATACATCAGCGGTGGAATGAGAAAAGGTGCCAAAAGCATCGTCAGCGCGTTGATCGCCATGCCAAGCGGCACATCCCCTTTCAGCAAGGCGGTCCAAACCGCCGCCATCCCCGCACAAGGCACCACTCCCACCAGAATGACACCGATGGCCAGATCCTCGTTGGACACCAGCCATCGCGCCAGAACCCAGCAGACCAGCGGCATGAAGATGAAGTTCAGGGCCAGGCCGGCCAATATCGCTCCGGGTTGCTGCCCAACAGAGCGAAACTGCCGCGGGGTGATGGTCAAGCTGATAAACAGGACCATGAGAAAGGTCCACAGTTGTGAATACCGCTGTAACAGCCGGCCCGGCTCCGTGGTGAAAACCCCCAGGACCAGCCCCAGAGCCATGGCAAAGACAATGATGAGCTGATAGTTCTTACGCACGAACTCTGCAAAGCGCAGCATATCCGATCTCCCTCTCGCCTCGATGTGTGAATTCACCACCGTTCGGCGCCGCGGAAGCACAGGTATTACCCCAACGCCTCCCGAGCGATTTTCTCCGCAATACGCTGGACATCCGCCGGATCAAAGTCCAGGGTGGACACTTTCTCAACCCCTTCTTTGGCAATCACGATTTCATACCCATAGGGGATATTCAACCGTTCAAGCACCTTGCTGGCACATCGATTGGCACAGCCGTTAATTACGATCAATTTCTTTGCCCTACGAGCAATATCCACATGGACTTTCGACTCCGCCGCCACGGCCGTAATGCAGCACATGCGCGCCGTCTCATGGGAGTTTGTTAGCTCCACTGCCACCTGATGTCCGACCTGACCCACGCTTGCCGCCCCATCACATGCCAGGATGATCGCCAAATTTTCGGCCTCTTTGGCACAAAGGGGCAAGATTTTGTACGGTGATTCCATCTCTGTAGCCATTGTTCCAACTCCTTTTTCTTTAGGTGTAATGAACAGCCGGCGACTCAGTCTTCGGATGGATGCTACGCATTACCGCACGATCATCACAGGGCAGGGCGCATGTCGAGCGACATTTTCCGCAGTGCTTCCCAATATTATGTTCTCCAAGCTCCGTTTTCCACGCGCACCCAGTACGATCAGCGTGACGTCCAACTCTTCCGCAACGCGCACGACTTCCTTCCAGGGAGTGCCAACCCGCACCATCACCACCACCGGCACCTGTGTGGGACCCAGCGATGCTACCTCCTTCTTCAGCTCCTCCATCACCTTTTGCTCATATTCCTGTTCCAACTGCAGATTGATCGCCTCCGCCTGGTCTCCCTTCAGAAAGGGGTCTGGCATTTCATCCAGGATTACGGGCAGGTCCTCTGGATCCACCACTGCCAGGACATACAGGGTACCATGGGAACACTCGGCGCACTGAAGTGCCCGCCTGCCGGCGTGCCGGGCAGGTAGGGAAAAATCGGTTACCCACAAGATTGTTTGAAACATGACCAAGCTCCTTTCGTGATTTTCAGCCGGATACCCTTGGGGTTCCACCCCACCCTACTTTCCTACTTTGACGTGGCCGCCTGTATGTGAAGACCCGCCGGCACAAACCAGGACCGCAAACGCGGCGATAGCCGCAAAAAGGCGGCCATGAAGCCGATTTGGATGATGGGCTTCAACGCCAACACCAACACAGTCATGGGGCTGAAGAAGAGGGTAGCCAGCCCCAGCGCAATGGAGATATTTTTGCCGGCCGTTCCGTAGGCGAAGGCAATCATATCCTCATAGCTGAATTTCACCAGCTTGGAGAACAGCAACGACCCCGTGAACAGCAAGGCATAAAAGATCGCCAAAGGAACCAGGATAATCAGAAAATACTGCGGATGCTGAAGGATATTATTTGCTTCCAGCGCCATGGAGACGAATACGATGAGGTACATGCCGAGCATGGAAGCGCCCGGCAGGACGGGCCGCACCTCGCGAAAACCTGCCTCTCCCCAGATACGCACAATGGCCCGGCGAGTGATATCTCCTAATATCAGCGGTACTACCACCGCCAGCAAGACCTCCTTGAACATGCCCCAGGCATCAATGGCGACATACACGCCGGCCAGGATAGGCATCCAGACTGGGATCATCACGATGCTCACCAGCAAGCTGAGCGCCACGATGACCAGAGCCAGCGCCACGTTGCCTTTGGCATAGCCCGTCCACGCAGCTACCATGCCGGCACATGGCACGGTACCCGTCAAGATCAGACCTACCGCAAAATCCGGACGATTGTGGAGGAACAGATACGCCAGCAAAGCTGCCAAAAGTGGCGACAGCACAAAGTTAAACAGCATGGACAAACTGATCAGCTTCAAATTCTTGACCGCTTTGCCCACTTCTTCTATGCGCAGTCCGATCATCATGGGATACAGCATGATGAACAGGATGACTGTCGTATAGGACTTTAGCGTCTTGGCAGTGGCAGGAAATGCCCATCCAAAGGCAACCCCCACAGCAATCGACAATAACACGAACCATACCAAGTTGCTTTCCATCACTTTTGCGACGCGCTGCAGTGCTTTCAACATCGGAATCCTCCTCGTGCTTCCCGTCTTTATATGCAAAAAACTGAATGCAATTATATTCTGCAAATGAGTTTTGTCAAATATGCGAAACGGCAGTGGCGCAAAAAAGCGGGGTGGGCATTCCACCCCGCCAATATAACAACCGTCCGCCATGAAGGATGAAGCAAAAGGCACCCTTATTCAGTATCCCGATGTCGTTGAGCCTGCGTCTCCTGGAAGCGCTCGGCGAAACGGGCATTGGCCACGCGCAGGGCATTCTCGGGATTGATGCCCCGCCGGCGCGCCGAGTCCACCAGGGCAAAGAGCAGTTCCCCCAGCAGTTCCTCATCCCCATCCGCAACCGCCAGCCACTGCTGGAAGAGCTGGTTCAGCCGGCCGCCGTCCGCCGGCTCGTATCCCACGCGCGCCGCCCGTTCCTGATACGTCAGCGCCTGCGAGAGGGCCGGCAGGCTGGCCGGCACCCCCTCGAACAGCCGGCGGTGGTCCTCCGCACCCCGCTCCTGGCGCTTGATCTGCTCCCAATTCACCATCACCTCTTCCGCATCGCGCACCTTCACATCCCCGAAGACATGGGGATGGCGCCGGCGCAGTTTGGAGATGATGCCGGCAAACACCTCCGTGGGCTTGAACTCCCCCTCCTCACGGGCGATCTGGATGTGCAGGGCGATCTGCAGGGCCAGATCCCCCAGCTCCACGCATAAGTCGTCCGTATCATCGCGGTCCAGGGCATCCAGCACCTCGTAGGCCTCGTCCAGCAGATGGGTGCGCAGGGTGCGGTGCGTCTGCTTGCGGTCCCATGGACAGCCGTCCGGCGCCCGCAGTCGCGCCACAATGGTCTGCAATCCCTCCCAAGAACAGCCGTAGGGCAGTGGTGGGACGTAAACCGTGGTCAAATGGTCAATGGCCGGCTGTCGGTCCAATTCATACAGGGGGATGTGCCGAACCTCCTGCTCCGCAGTGCCGGCGGCCCGCACCAGCGCGATCTCATGTTCATCCGGGTAGAGCTCCCCCAGCGTCAGCTTGACATCGCTGGCCACCTCCCGGCTGTACACCTGCCCGACGATGACCCCCCGTTCGGGATCGATGCGCGGATATGGCTGGGTGATGAGGTCCAGGGCGTCCACCACCTGCACGCCCTGGAGAAACTCCAGCCCCAGGGCGGTCAGGGTTGGCTCGATGAAGCTCAATCCCTCGACGATGCGCACCTCGATGCCCTCCGCCGGCGCCCGCTCCAGCAGGAGCTGAGTGGTGACTTCCCCCACCAGGGGGTGACCCGGCACCGCGAAGTACACATCGGCGCCGGCGCGCTCCCGAGCCATGCGCATCAGCTCGCCGGCGATGGCCTCGTACACCTCCGGCAGGGTATCTTTCTCCTCGTACACATGGTCAAAGGTGTACACTTTTCCACAGCAGGTCTGTACATACGGCAGGATGGGATGCCGGCCGGTGCGCAAATACACCGCATCGGCCTGCCGCAGTATCTGGTCCGCCTCGCGGGTCAAATGGGCTGGGTTGCCCGGACCCAGGCCGATAATGACAATACCCATAGCGCACCTCGCAGGGAAATGGAAATGTGGGAAGGGGAGACCCCGTCCATGCCGGAGTATAATGCCGGGAGATGCCGGCGTCAAACCGGCATTGGACAATAACTCCTTAAAAATTGCCGCCGGCGGCCGGTTTTTAAGCTTGGGATATCCCTCCCCCTACAATTAGTATGCGCTTTTCCACTTTTCCACTACAGGTTGTGGAAAAGTGGTTCCGGAGGCGCCGGCCGGCGGGCCGGAAAATGCACCCGGAAGGCCCTCAAGCCCCATCCGGGGCATTGCCAAAAAACGCAGTTTCTGCTATGATAATCAACGGTTGCCCAGACATCCCACTGCATCGTCTGCGGCGTTTCTCCCAGTTTTACCGCGTGAGGTCAGCGGTACGCGCCCCATCCACTGGCCTCTCCAAAGACAAGGCTGAACAAACAGCACCAACATTTCTGCGCGAGGAGAGGACACGTCCTATTCCTGAAACCGCTGACACTGCGTGTCTATTTCGTAGAACGCCGGCGGTCCTCCCGCGGAATGGGGGCATCCTTGCCACTGCGGCACAGCGGCCTATCTTCTCAAGAACTCTCAAGAAAGAGCTGTGTTTCTGTCCTGGCTCGTAGCACACTGCAGACACACGACCATGCCCACATTGTGGAGTTGTGAGCACATGAATCCCAACCAGATATGGCAGGCGGCACTGGGCGAGCTCCAGTTGCAGATGACGCGGGCTACATTCGAAACCTGGGTCAAGCAGACATCGGTGCTTGGGTTTGAGGATGGGGTTTTTATCATCGGTGTACAGAGCAACTTCGCCAAGGAATGGCTGGAAAACCGCTTGTTGGGGCTGATCAAGCGCACGCTGACCAACCTTATGGGGCGCTCGGTCGAGGTGCGCTTTGCCGTTCATCCCAAGAGCTATGAGTTGAGCGAGCAGGAAGCCGGCCCTCTTCTTACCGACACCCTCTGGACGCCGGCGGCCTACGCGCGTTCCAGCGCCGAGGCCCAGCTCAACGAGAAATACACCTTCGAGACCTTTGTCGTCGGTCCCAACAACCGGCTGGCCCATGCGGCGGCGCGCTCCGTGGCGGAGCGGCCGGCGGCGGCCTATAACCCCTTATTCCTGTACGGCGGCGTCGGCCTGGGGAAAACCCACCTGCTCCATGCCATCGGCCACTATGCCCTACAGCACGGCAGGAGCGTGCGCTACGTCTCGTCCGAACAGTTCACCAACGAGCTGATCAACGCCATCCGTAACCAGACCACCGTGCAGTTCCGGGAGAAATACCGCTCGATCGACGTGCTGTTGATCGATGACATCCAGTTCATCGCCGGCAAGGAAAGCACCCAGGAGGAGTTCTTCCATACCTTCAACGCCCTGCACGCCGCCAACCGCCAGATCGTCATCACCAGCGACCGGCCGCCCAAGGCCATCAACGCCCTGGAGGAGCGGCTTCGCTCCCGCTTCGAAGGTGGTCTCATGGCGGACATCAGCCCGCCCGATTTCGAGACCCGCCTGGCCATCCTGCGCAATAAGGCGGACACGCAAAACATCACGGTGCCTGACGCGGTGCTGGAGTTCATCGCCCGCAAGGTGCAGAGCAACATCCGCGAGCTGGAAGGAAGCCTGAACCGGGTCATCATCTATGCCAATATGATGGGCGCGCCGCTGACGGTGGAGCTGGCGGCCCAGGCCCTGCAGGATATCGTCCTGCGCTCGCAGAACCTGGACCCGGAGGCCATCCTGCGCGCTGTCGCCGGCTACTACCATCTGCGGGTCGAGGACCTGCTGGGCAAGAAACGAAGCAAGGAAATCGCTTTCGCCCGCCAGATGGCCATGTATCTCCTGCGATCCGAGCTGGAGCTTTCCTTCCCGCAGATCGGCGAGCGGTTGGGCGGGCGCGACCATACCACGGTGCTCTATGCCTGCGAGAAGCTGGGCCGGCTTATCGAGGAGGACGCCGGCGTGCGGCGAGACTATCTCAACCTGCGCGAGGCCCTGAACCAGCCGGCGCAGGGCAGTCACTCCACCCCGCACGCTGTGGATAAAGCGCTCAAAACTGTGGATAAATAGCCCGTTTTGGGGATAACTTTGGGGAATAGAAAGCCCGCCGTCCCTTTATGGTGCCGGCGGGCTTCTTTCATGCCCAAGGAGGGGTACAAATTTGCGCCTCCCTCATAGAGGAGCAACGAGATATAGGGCTGTGGAAAACCCACCACAGCAATCCACAACAGGCGGTTATCCCGTTCGATGCAACATAACGGCATAGGACTTTTCCACAGGGCACGGCGCTTCCTGCACACCTTGTACAGAGGAAAAGAGATGCCCCTCCTCCCTCCGCAACGGTCATCTAGCTGTACGAGGAGCACTGTCCCCCATATATCGGGGGTACCGGGCCGGCCATCCACTTATCCCCAGCCCCTGCTATGACGGCTACTATGAGTAATACACTCCATGGAGGGATATGGATATGATTGAAGTCTTGACACAGGCGCGCCGTGCTTCCCTTTCCGGTTTCAGAAACCGGCCGGCCCTGTGGTATAATGCATGCGG
>JAPWUQ010000131.1 GCA_028275445.1 Anaerolineae bacterium
AATATACCAGGAAAGCACGCCCGGGCCGGATGACGAGATCATCCAAACCTGCCGACGGTGGAACGTGCGGACCATGCTGGGCATCCCGCTCGCCGTGGAGGATCGCATGGTGGCGGTGGGACTTCTCTTCTCCACCGCTTCCGCCCCCTCCATTTCCGAGGAGAAGGTCAACCTGGCGGTGGACGTGGCCAAGGCGCTGGCGCCGGCGCTGGGCAACGCCCTGCTTCACGAGCGGGTGAAACAACTGGCGATCATCGAGGAGCGCACCCGCCTGGCGCAGGAGCTTCACGATGACCTGGCGCAACTGCTTGGCGCCATGCAGTTGAAGGCTTCTCTGGCGGAGCAACTGCTCGCTGAGGGCGCTCTGGACCAAACCCAATCCCTGCTGGTGGACCTGCAGGAGACGTTGAGCAGAGCATACGTGGACATGCGCGAGATCATCTTTAATCTGCGCGTCGCCGGCGCCGGCGGCAAAGCCCCGCTCCTGCCGGCCCTCCAGGAATACCTGGTAGACCTGAAGCGCTTTTACGGCATTGACGTCGCGCTGGAGGTGAAAGGGTCGGTCTCGGTTCAACTCTCCGAGCATGAGCGCCTGCAGGTCATTCGCATCATCCAGGAGGCGCTCACCAACGCTCGCAAACATGCGAATGCCACCCAGATCGGCCTGCGCCTCTCCCAGGACGCCCACGCCCTCAAAATCTGCGTCAAGGACAACGGCCTGGGGTTTGACCCGGAGCGGATGGAGACCATCGGCAAAGAGCGCTTCGGACTGCAGGTCATGCGCGAGCGCGCCGCCAGCATCGGCGCCACGATCGCCCTGTTCTCGCAGCCCGGGCAGGGGACCCGCCTCACGCTCGAACTGCCGCTGGCGGCCGGCCGAGGAGGTGTGCAGTGAGCCAACCCATACGCGTCCTGGTGGTAGATGACCATCTGCTGTTCCGCCGCGGCGTCCTGGCGGCCCTGGCATCCCGCCCACATATCGAGGTCGTCGGCGAGGCCGGCAACGGCGAGGAGGCCGTCCAATTGGCGCGCCAGACCCAACCGGATGTCATCCTCATGGATATTGCCATGCCGGTATGCAGTGGGTTGGAGGCCACCCGCCAGATCAAGCGCGAACTGCCGCGCATCAAGATCATCATGCTCACCGTCTCGGAAGAGGATGAGGCGTTGTTCGAGGCGGTGCGCGCCGGCGCCGAGGGCTACCTCCTCAAGGACCTGAAGGTCAACCAGCTCTTCGAAGCCATCGAATCCGTGGTGCGCGGCGAGGCGCCCCTTTCCGGCGCCATCGCCGCCAAACTCCTGCGGGAACTTCAGCGCTCCACCCCCTCCCATGCCGTCCCAGCAGAGCTTACCGAAACCCTTTCCGAGCGGGAGATCGAAATCCTCACCCTGGTCGGCCAGGGCCTATCCAACAGAGAGATCGCCGACCGGCTGTATATTTCCGAGAGCACGGTGAAGAATCACCTGCGCACCATCCTGGACAAGCTCCATCTCCGCAACCGCATCCAGGCCGCCATTTACGCCTCGCGCATCGGGCTGGTGAAGGACGTGCTCTGACCCTACGCCGCCGCTTTGCCCAAAGGTACTATTCCGATTTGTCCATCTGGACAATATATTTGAGCCGGCCGGCTCTTCCCCCCGCATGGTCGTACCGCTACAATATACTCGGACGCAGGGGCATCTCCCATCTCCGCCGCTTCATCCTGCCCGGGACGTTCGTTCAAAGCATGGGGCGACATGTATGGCCCGTGAGCCAGCGCCGGCCATCGAGAACCAGCCACCGCCAGCTCGGCCGCGCGTCCTTCTGCTGGCGGACGAGACCATGCTCACCATGGGCCTGTTCGACCTGCTCGGGGACCAGGCCGAGCTCAAGGTCCTGCCGGCACACCAGCCGCCGGAGGAAATTATTACCACCATCCTGCAGTGGGAGCCCGATGTCATCCTGCTCACCTCAGGCCCACCTGCATCCTGTCCTTGCCCCTGGGAGTGGGTGCGCCGGCTCAAGCGCCAACACTGCTGTATCATTCGCCTACTGTTGCAGGACAATTCCATCGACATCTGTCACGTGCACACCATGACCATCACGCATCTGGGGGACCTGGTGCGGCTGATCCTCACCAGGCCGGCCAGCAATACCACTCTCATCGAATCGGGTGAACCTGGGAGGCAGTGAATGGACTCCGTACTGGCTATGACAGCGCACACCCATGCATGCTGTGAGGACCCCACCATCCCGCCGGCGCGCCACCTGCGCAAGCCGGTCACTCTGGTGACTGGCTTCCTGGGCGCCGGCAAGACCACCCTCATCAACCACCTCCTCTCCCTGCGCCGGCCGGCCGAGCGCGTGGAAGTGGTCCTGCGGGAGTTCGGCGAGGTGGGCATCGACCAAGAGCTCATCGAAGATGAGGGGGTCAATGTCCAGGTCTTCGCCGGCAATTCCATCTTCATTGACCCCCAGACCAAGCTCCTCTGGGACCTGGAACGCCTGTACTCCCGCTGTGACCGCCTTGGCACGGGCCAGTTCTCCTGGCAGGAAGTGGATTTCGACCGCGTCCTGCTGGAATCGAGCGGCCTCGACATCCCGGAGTACATGGTCACGCTTTTCTACATTGACCGCATCCGCAATCACTTCCGGCTGGATGCGGTGATAGCGGTGGTAGACGCCCAGTTCGGCGAGCTGAACCTGGACGAGTACCGCAAGGCCCGCGAGCAAGTCTGCCTGGCGGATGTGCTCCTGCTCAACAAGATTGACCTGGCCGCGCCCGAGCAGATCGCCAGATTGGAGCGCCGGCTGTGCCGCCTGAACCCCCTCGCCAAACTGTACCACACCCTATACTGCCGGGCCGGCCGCGAGGCCCTCATCGACGTGGACCTGTTCGACGGCATCCCCGGCTTTGACCTGCTTCCCGAAGCCGCCCAGCGTCACACTCACGGCCACAACGAGGAGGAACCTGTGGACGACTTCCAGAGCGTGGTGCTCACCGAAACCCGCCCATTGGACAAGGACAAGGTCAACGCCTGGATCAGCGACCTCATCACCCACAGCGGCAAGAAGATCCTGCGCGGCAAGGGGGTGCTGTGGTTTGCCGGCTACGACCACCGCTTCGTCTTCCAGTGCGTGCGCACCGCCTTCCACTCCAAGGCGGACCGGCTCTGGAAGCCGGATGAGGAGCGCAGCACCACCATCGTGTTTATCGGCGAGGGCATCGCCGAACTGGCAAAGGAGTGGCAGCGCGGTCTGAGCGCCTGCGTCGCAATATCAGAGAAAGGAGGGTGAAACCAACAGTGGCAGACGGCAGAGACCTCATCGAAGAGACCGTGGTCATCATCGGCCAGCTTGTGGAAAAACTGCCGGCGGTCAAGCCCCACTACTCGGCCGAGGAGTTCGAGGAGCTGGAATCGTACCTGCAGAGCGCCCAGAAATGGGTCGCCTCCTGCCGCAAGAAGGTTTGGCTGCGCGGCAAGGAGGGCACGGATATGGCGCAGAAGTGCCTGGACACGGCCAGGCACCTGCAGGAAGTGCTGGACACGCCGGCGGCCGCGCTGGAGAGCGCGGCGGACCTGGCCTATCAACTGGAAAACCTGGCGCGTGTCATCGCCACCAAATCCCAGGTCATGACCTGATCGAATGTCCGGCGGCAAGAAAGGAGGTGCGGCGTATTCACTGGCGGTCAGCAGGTAGTATCGGAGCAAGCCATCCCCGGGACAGCGAGCCATTCGGTAAGGTTGTTCATGCCTAGCGATTGTCAAGGAGGGTAAAATGGCGTCCCAAGTGTTCTTCATGAACGACCGGGCCAACAGCCTGGCGGAAAGCATCAAATTCAAGGCGGTCAAGGTGTTTCGCGATGCCGGCCTGGGTGAGCTCTTCTCCCCGGGAGATTGGGTCGGCATCAAAATGCACTTCGGCGAGCACGGCAACTCTCTCAGCCTGCGCCCGCAGTACGTGCGCTCGATCGTGGAGGAGATCCAGCGCCTGGGCGCGCACCCCGTCGTGGTGGACTGCACGACGATTTGCTTCAACGAATACTCCTCCCGCGCCACCCGCACCGACATGCTGCGTACGGCGGCGCGCCACGGCCTCACCGAAGAAACCCTGGGTTGTCCCATCTGGATCTGCGACGGGGAATTCGGTGAAGAAGAGGTCCGCGTCGAAGTGCCGCATGGGGTGTACCTGACCCATTCCTACATGGGCCGGGGCCTCAAGTATCTCGATGCGATGATCGTGCTCACCCATTTCAAAGGGCACCCGATGGGTGTGTTCGGCGGCGCCCTCAAAAACGTCGGCATCGGCTGCGGCTCCAAGCGCGGCAAGCTCTGCACCCACCTGCTGAACCATCCGCTGTACGGCATCCGCAACTGGGGCATCAACCAGCAGGCCGCACAGGCCGCGGCACAGGGGCCCCATCCCAACGGCGTCGACAGGCTGATGAAGAACTGTCCCTTCGACGCCTTCCGCTGGGAAAACAACACCCTGCATTTCGACCGGGAGAAATGCCAGATGTGCGGGGCCTGTTTCGGGCCAGGCCTGTTCGCCGGCATCCTTCAGCCGCCCCCGGAAATCATGCTTCTCTGGGCGGCGACCATCCCGGATGCCTTCTCCGCCTATGTGCACGCCATCGGCAAGGACAAGATCGGCTACGTCACCTATGCCGTTGACCTGACCCCCTGGTGCGACTGCGTGAATTGGAGCGACAAGCCCTTGGTGCACAACCTCGGCGTATTTGCCTCGAAAGACCCGGTGGCCATTGACATGGCCTGCCTGGAGATGTCGGAGGCACGCGCGGTCGTCCCTGGCTCCAAGGCCGAGGAGCTGGGCTTCGCCGAGCCGGGCACCGAGCGCTTCACCAACTGCTCCGGCTTCGCCGGCGTCAGCCAGTGGGTGCAGATCAACTCCGCCATCTACAACGGCCTGGGCACCTCCGAGTACGAGCTCATCATCTCCTCGCCGGTGGCGGACGATACCGAATTTTGGATGAAGCCGTACACCCCGGAGAATCCCTGGGGATGGGTCCATCGAAAAGAGCATCACAAAATCGACTGGAAAGTGGAGCCGTTCACGCACCGCGATCTGCAGTTCTCCATGGTTGACATGAGTGTCAAACCCAAGGGCAAGGTCGCCGAGCGCGAGCTGTAGCGCCTCGGGCAAGCCAGCACAAGGAGGGAATCTCATGAAAGGCGGGTATATCGGCAAGATTCTGGTGGTGGATCTGTCCAAGAACTCCATCGAGGTGCAGGAGCTCCCCGAGGAGATGTACAAGAACTTCCTGGGCGGCTACGGCCTGGGTGCCCGCATCCTGTACAGCATGATGAAGCCCGGCGTCGATCCCCTGGGCCCGGATAATGTGATCGGCTTTGTGCCTGGACTGCTCACCGGTACCGGCGCCCCGTTCACCGGCCGCTACATGGTGGTCTGCAAGTCCCCCGTCACCGGCGGCTGGAACGATGCCAACTCTGGCGGCTTCTTCGGCCCCGAGCTGAAGAAAGCCGGCTTCGACGGGGTCTTCGTCAAGGGCGCCGCCAAGGAGCCGGTCTATCTCTGGATCCATGACGGGCAGGCCGAGATCCGCTCCGCCAAGCACATCTGGGGTCTGGACTCGGAGGCCGGCCGAGAGGCTCTGCGCAAGGAGACCGACCCCAATGCCCAGGAAGCCATGATTGGGCCGGCCGGCGAAATGCTCGCGTACATGGCGGCCGTGATGAACGACAAGCATCGCGCGGCCGGACGCGGCGGCCCGGGCGCCGTGATGGGCTCCAAGAAGCTCAAAGCGGTGGTCGTACGAGGCACGGGCGAGGTGCCTGTGGCCTACCCCGACCGGCTGAAAGAGGTTCAACGCGCCCTTTCCGCCGCCATGAAAGACTCCGACCTGGCCAAGGCGTTTCATGAGCACGGCACTGGCGCCTTTAATGCGCCTTCGGCCCTCAGCGGAGACACACCGGTCAAAAACTGGGCCGGCGTGGGCATCATAGATTTCGGCCAGGACGGCGCCAACGCCATCGCCGGCCAGGCCCTCGACCCGAAATACAAGGTCAAACCCTACGGCTGTGCCAACTGCCCCCTGGTCTGTGGCGCCCATTACGAGGTCAAGGACGGCAAATGGATCAAGGGCGCGACTGAACGCCCGGAGTACGAGACCGCGGCCGCCTTCGGCACCCTGCTTCTCAACAAGGACCCGGAGGCCATCTTCGCCTGCAACGACATCTGCAACCGCTACGGCCTGGACACCATTTCCACCGGCATGACCATCGCCTGGGCCATGGAATGCTATGAGAAAGGCATCCTGACCCAGCAGGAGCTGGATGGCATCGACCTGAAGTGGGGCAATGCCGAGGCCATCGTCGCCATGACCAGGGCTATCGCGGAACAGAAGGGCATCGGCAAGGTGCTGGCCAAGGGCTCCGCCGCCGCGGCAGACGAGCTGGGCAAGGGCCATGAGTGTCTGATTACGGTAAAGGGCATTGAACTGCCCATGCATGACCCGCGCCTTTCGCCCGGCTATGCGCGCACCTATCAGTTCGACCCGACGCCCGGCCGGCATGTGAAGGGCGGACTCGGCGGCATGCAGTTGCTGATGCCCGACCCGTCCAAGTACATCCCGGAGGGAACGGGATTCCTGGATGTCCTGCTGACCACCAATTCTGAGGTCGAGAGCTGTGCCGGCCTATGCATGTTCAGCGGATTCGTCGGGATGCAGAACCTGGCCAGGATGCTGGTCGAGGCGGTCACCGGCTGGAGCTTTAAGGGCCAGGATGTCCTGCGCACCGGCGCTCGCATCCTGAACATGCGCCATGCCTTCAACCTGCGGGAGGGCTTCAAGCCGGCCGACTTCGTCATCCCGCCGCGCGCCATCGGCGTGCCGCCGCTCCAGGCCGGCCCCCTCGCCGGCGTCACCATCAACGCCCAGCGCCTGGCCGAAAACTTCTTCCACTTCATCGGCTGGGACATGGAAACCGGCAAGCCCAGCAAGTACTCCCTGGAACACCTCGGCGGCATGGATGACGTTGTGAAAGACCTCTACGGATGATCGGAGGGTACGGAGCAGGCCGGCCGGGTTCGCACCGGCCGGCCTGCCCTCGTTCGGGAGCGAGCGGCGCCCATGAAGGTCACGGTCAAGTTTTTTGTGCCCCTCAATCAAGAGGCCGGCATCAACCAGACGGAAGTCGAACTGCCCGAAGGAGCCACAGGCGCGGAGCTGCTGGATCATCTGGCCGAGCAGTTCGCGCACATCCGGCCGGCGCGTGAGCGTTTCCGCCGGCGAAGGGTCTATTTCCTGGTCGGGAAAGAATTCATCGGTCCCGACGTGCCTTTACAGGACCAGCAGGTCATCGTCCTGATTCCCAGCGGCAGTTGCTGTCATCCGTAACAGGAGCAATGGAGCGGTATTCCATGAAAACCATCCTCATCACTGGCGGCGCCGGCAGTGTCGGCAAAGAACTGACCTTCAAATTGGTGGCCCAGGGCCATCGCGTGCGGGTCTTCGACCTGCCCATCTGCGATTACAGCGAGCTGGAGCATCAGGCCGGCATCGAGATCTTCAAAGGCGATATCCGCGACCCGGGCCTGGTACAGGACGCCGTGCGGGGCACCGACATCGTGCTCCATCTGGCCGCCATCCTGCCGCCGGCCAGCGAGCGCGATCGGGCGCGCACCTTCGGCGTCAACGTCGAGGGTACCCAGCGCGTCGTGGAGGCCATCCAGCAGACGGGCGGCACCAGCCGGCTCATCTTCGCCTCCAGCGTCGCCACCTACGGCGATACGACGGCCTCCACCCCGCCCATCCGCGTCGACCATCCACAGCGCCCCATAGACATTTACGGCGAGAGCAAAGTGGCCGCTGAACAGGTTATCCTGCAGGCCGGCATCCCCTACACCATCCTGCGCATCTCCGGCATCGTCATCCCGGCGCTGATGGACCCCCCAGACCCCTATCCCTTCACCGCCCAACAGCGCATCGAGCTGGTCTGCAGGGCCGACGTGGTTAC
>JAPWUQ010000132.1 GCA_028275445.1 Anaerolineae bacterium
GGCGACTTCGCCGCACCCGGCAACTGGTATCAGAAAGAGCAGGGTATTGAGGACTCGCCGGAGCTGATGCTGAAAGACATGCTCAAGGCCGGCCTGAACCTCAACCACGTGGATCGCGCCAAGCTCCTCACCGAAAAGGCTCTCGAGGCGGCGGAATGGGCCCGTGACTACATCGGCGCCGAGTTCTACCGCCTGACTTACCACGGCGGCCACTCCGTCCCGCGCACCGTCCAGCTCGTCAAAGGCGGCTCCGAGCTCATCAACAAGATGCTCAAGAAGCTCCAGGAGCTGGGCGTGAATGTGGAGACCCAGCGCAAGCTGGAGCGGCTCATCGTCAACGAGGCCGGCCGCGTGGTGGGCATCGAGGTGAAGGACGGCTATCAGTTCGGCGACGAGACCAGCGGCAAGAGCGTCTACATCAAGGCCAAGAAAGCGGTCGTCCTGGCCACCGGCGGCTTCTCCCGCGACATCAAGATGCGCATGATCCACGACCCGCGCCTGACCGACGCCTTCGAGAGCACCAACCACCCCGGCGCCACCGGCGAGGCCCTGCGCGCCGCCCTGAAGATCGGCGCCATGGACGTGCACATGGACTGGATCCAGCTCGGCCCGTGGGCCAGCCCGGATGAGCCTGGCTTCGGGCTGGTGCCGCTCTTCTGCGAGCGCGTGGTCGGGTGGGCGCCCATGATCAACCCGAAGACCGGCAAGCGCTTCATCAATGAGACCGGCAACCGCAAGGTGCGCGCTGATGCCATCATCGAGATCGGCGTGCCGGTGGTCATCGTGGCGGACGCCTACGCCACGGAGAAGAACGTGCCGGCCGATGTCATCGAAGGCGGCCTCAAGAACGGCGCCATCAAGAAGTTCGATACCCTGGAAGAGTTCGCCAAGGCCTATGACATCCCCTGGGACGCCTTCAAGGCCGAGGTGGAGCGCTGGAACAAGTTTGTCGAGAACCAGAAGGATGAGGACTTCGGCTGCATGATCTTCAAGGACGCCAAGCCGTTGGGCTTCCAGCCGCCCTTCTACGCCGCCCGCCTGTGGCCGAAGGTGCACCACTGCATGGGTGGTCTGGTGACCGATGTGAACGGCCGCGTCATTGGCCAGGACTTCGAGCCCATCCCCGGCCTGTATGCCGCCGGCGAGGTCACCGGTGGCATCCACGGCGCGGTGCGCCTGGGCGGCGTGGCCATGGCCGACTGCGTGGTCTACGGCCGCATCGCCGGCAAGAACGCCGCCGCCGAGACGCCGGCCGCTTGATCCTCGAACCCTCCTGTCCGTCAAGCAAAAACTGGGGAGCCAGATGGCTCCCCAGTTTTGTTTGTCGGTGCGATGATGCTCAGCCCCCCAGCTCCATCGGCTGAGCGACCAGATGCAGGAGCAGGTCCACCGCGGCGCGCACGTCGCGCTGGTCCACCATCTCCGAAGGGGTGTGGGCGTAGCGGGTGGGGATGGACAGGACGCCGGCCGGCACGCCCTCGCGGCTCACCTGCATGGCGTAGGCGTCCGTAGTGCCCCGACGGAGCACCTCGAGCTGATAGGGGATGCCGGCCTTCTCGGCGAGCTGGACGAGATGCCGGCGCAGGCCCGGGTGAGCGATCATGCCGCTGTCCTTGACCTTGATAGCCACCCCTTTGCCCAGCTCCACCGCCATCTTGTCGCTCTCGGGATAGTCGCCGGTGGTGGTGATATCCACGGCAATGGCCACATCCGGCTCGACGGCAAAGGCGGATACCATCGCCCCGCGCAGGCCGATTTCCTCTTGGACGGTGAAGACCACATACAGGTCGTAGATGGTCTCCTTCACCTGCCGCAGGAACTCGACCAGCACGGCGCAACCGATGCGGTCATCCATGGCTTTGCCCACCCAGCGCGTGCCCTGGGCGAAGAAGGGCCGGTGGAAGCCGGCGATGTCCCCGACCTTGACGGGACACTCCGCCGGCGATGTGGCGCCCACGTCAATGAAGAGCTTGTCCATGGGCGGAATTTTATCCTCCTGCCAGCGCTCTATCCCGATGACGCCCATGGTGCCGTTCTCGAACACCACGCGGCCGCCCAGCAGGGTCAGCGGGAACACGCCCCCCATGGGATGGAAGCGCAGGAAGCCCTTCTCATCAATGTAGCTGACGATGAGGCCGATTTCGTCCATATGGGCGGCGAGCATCAGCCGGCCGACGGCCGGGGAGGCGCCGGCGCGCTTGCAGGCAATCAGGTTGCCCAGCGCATCCACTCGCTGTTCGTCCACATATGGAGCGATCCGCTCCTGGATCAGCTCGCGTACCTTTCCCTCCGCACCCGAAGGGCCGTATGCCTCCGTAAGCTCACGCACGATCTCTTCCACGGTTGTGCCTCTCCTGGGAATGTGAAGAAGATGGCCGTTCAGACTTTCGGTTCGGGCCAGTCCTGCAGGCGCGGCAGTACGGCGCGCACCAGCGCGATGGTATGTTCCAGATCGTCCAGGCTGAGGACGCTGGCCGGCCCATGGATATAGCGGCTGGGGACCGCCAGCGCCGCGCTGGGCACGCCGGCGCGCGTCAGGTGAATGGCGCCGGCATCCGTGCCGCCCAGCGCCGGCTCCTTGAACTGATAGGGGATGCCCGCCTGTTCCGCCGTGTCCACCAGCAGTCGCACCAGCCGACGGTCCGCCACGACACTGCGGTCCGCCAGGGTGATGGCCGGCCCCTTGCCCACCCGCGTCACCGGGCTCTGGTCCTTCTCCTTGGGCAGGTCGTCGCAAATGGTGCCCTCGAGGGCGATGGCCACATCCGGCGCCAGGGCGTAGGCCGCCACGCGGGCACCGCGCAGGCCGACCTCCTCCTGGACGGTGAAGACGGCGGCGAGTTCCACCGGGTAGGGGTCGCCCTGCAGTACCGCGGCCAGGACGGCACAGCCGGCGCGGTCGTCGAAGGCCTTGCCGCGCACCAGCCGGCTTTCCCCTTCCAGGCCGTGCGTGCCAAAACGCGTGGCGAAAGCGGCGTAGTCCCCGACCTTCACCCGCTTTTCGGCGGTTTCCTTGCTCGTGGCACCGATGTCAATGTACATTTGCTCCACGGGCGTGACGCGCTCGCGTTCTTCCGGCTTGAGCAGGTGGATGGGCTTGACGCCGATGACGCCGGGCACGCGCTCTTTGCCGATGACCACCCGCTTGGCCGGGAACAGCCGGGGATCGATGCCTCCCACCGGCTGAAAGCGCAGTAACCCATCCTTTTCGATACGGGTGATCATCAGGCCGACTTCGTCCATATGGGCGGCCAGCATGACGCGTACCGGGCGTTCCACGCCGGCGCGCGCCCGCTTGATGGCGATCAAATTCCCCAGGCTGTCGGTGCGCAGTTCGTCCACATAGGGGCGCACGGTCTGGGCCAGGATATTGCGCACCTCTTCCTCGCATCCGGAAACGCCAAAGGCATCGCTCAGTCGTTGCAGGAGCACGGTATCACCCTCACTCAGGCAGGGAAAAGGTCAGCCGGCGGACGAATTCCTCATTCAACGTGCTGATGAACCCGGCCAGCAGGCGGCCGGCGCGCCGGATGTCTTTCAGCGAGATCACTTCCACCGGCGAATGCATGTTCTGCGTGGGGATGGACAGCACCGCCGTCGGGATACCCTCCCGCGTCACCTGGATGGCCCAACCATCGGTGCCGCTGTGTTCCGGCATGGGTTCGATCTGATAGGGGATCTCCAGCGATTTGGCGGCCTCGACCAGCGCCTCGTGGAGCGCCGGGTGCACGTTCGGCCCGATGGCGATGACCGGGCCGGCGCCCAGCTCAAAGGTCTCGGCGTCCGAAAGCCCCGGCCCATCCCCAAAGGTGACGTCAATGGCGATGGCGATGTCGGGCGCCAGGCCGTAGGCGCTGACCATGGCGCCCCGCAGGCCGACCTCCTCCTGTGTCGTGGCGACCGCATACACATCCCAGGTATGGTGCATGCCCTGCAGGGTCATCAGGCAGACGGTGGCAACAGCGACAGAGGCGCGGTTATCGAAGGCCTTGCCGGCCACACGCTCGTTCTCCAGCTCGAGCGCCGGCACGCGAAAGGCAATCGGATCACCGATGGACACCAGCTTCTGCGCCTGCTCCTGGCTCAGCCCCACGTCCACGAACAGCTCATCCATGGGAAGGGGTTTTTGGCGCTGTTCCGCCGGCACCAGATGGGGCGGCCGCAGGCCGATGACGCCGGGAAGCTCCTGCCGGCCGAAGACCGTCACCTCTTGCCCCGGCAGAACCCGCGCGTCGATCCCGCCCACGCTGGTGAAGCGCAGAAAGCCTTCCTCGATGCCGGTGACCATCAGGCCAATCTCATCGCAGTGCGTGGCCAGCATAATGGAGCGGGCCGGCGCATCCGCCGGCCGCTGTCCGCGGCGCAGGCCGATGAGGTTGCCCAGGGCATCAGTGCGAAACTCGTGCACGTAGGGCTTCCAGTATGAGCGGATGAGTTCCTGAACGGGGGCCTCGAAGCCGGCGACGCCAGGCGCCTCGCTGAGGGCTTTCACGATCTCCAGCAGTTCCACCGATCGCTTCTCCTTAGTCATCATCTGCGTCTGTGCTGTCGGGTGGGCGGTGGGCTGAGAACGCCGGCATATTCAGGTCCGCCAGGCTTTGCAGGATGGCGCGCCGGCTGGCCTCCAGGTAATGGAGGTCCATCACGTCCTCCCACAGTTCCTGCCGCCGGCTGAGCCAGTGGGGGCCGGCGGAAAACAGGCTGTTGAGATAGCGGAACAGGCTGGTCTGAATCTGGCTTTCGACCTCGTCCAGCCGGCGGTGCAGGTACAGCCGCTTGGTGGCGCGGTTCATCTGCTCCACGTCGGGACGGATAGAGGCGCGTCGGCCGCGTTGGGCGCTGGGACGATTTCTTTCACCGACCATGTATACACCTTTGCGGGAATATTGCTGTATCCATCTTATCATCATCGGGGAGAGATGTCAAAGCATGGGAAGGAATCTCAACAAATGCCTTGACGCGCCGCACAGTTCGCCCTATAATGGGAGTTGCAGCCGGCTGTGCAATGTCCTGGAGGACATGCGTGAACTGTCCGAAGTGCGGTACCTGGAACCCGGATGATAAGATCGTCTGCTGGCGCTGTCAGGCGGAGCTTCCCCGCCCCAAGGAGCAGAAAAAACGCCGTTCGCCGGCCGTTTCCTGGCTGTGGATGTGGGGTATCATTATCATCCTGGCCATCGTCCTGATCCTGCAGACCTGCTCTATGGTTACGCGGTGACGCGCATGATATCCTGACCGAGAAAAACCAAGGATGAACAGGGAGCCCCACCCAGGTCAAGGACAACCCGTCGCCCGAAGACTGCCGGCCATCCGCCTCACCGCCGGCGTGCTCCTCGTTCTCCTCTTCCTGTTCCTAGCGAACGGCGTGCGGGCAGAAAGCCCTCATCCCGCCCCGGAAAACCCCGCCTATGTCCCCGGGCAGTTGATCGTGCGCTTCCGGGAGGGCCTGCCCCCGATGATGGCGGCCTCCGCCCTGTTGAGCGTGCGCATGCAGACCTTGGCTGTGGAGGAGGCCCTGGACCTCCAGCTCGTCGCCGTCCAGCCCGGGCTGGAGGAGAAGCTGATTGACCTCCTCAGCGCCAACCCACTCATCGAATATATCGGCCCCAACTACATCGCCCACATCGCCGGCGAACCCAATGACCCGGCCTGGTGGCGGCAGTGGGACATGCAGCAGATCGGCATGCCCACCGCCTGGGAGCAGTCCCAGGGCGATGCCGTGGTCATCGCCCTGGTGGATACCGGTGTGGACGCGCGGCATCCGGAACTGGCCGGCAACCTCCTGGCGGGATACGATTTCATCGACGAGGATCAAGACCCGCAGGATGATAACGGCCACGGCACCCATGTCGCCGGCATCCTGGCCGCCGTGGGCAACAACGGCATCGGCATCGCCGGCATGGCCTGGCGGGCCAAAGTGATGCCCCTCAAGGTGCTCGACGCCAAGGGCGACGGCTCGTATTTCAACATCATCCGCGCCATCCGCTATGCCGCGGATCACGGCGCCCGGATCATCAATCTCAGCCTGGGGGGCAGTTTCCACGACCCCAACCTGCAGGAAGCGGTGGCATATGCCCGGGCCAAGGGCTGTCTGGTCGTGGCGGCCGCCGGCAACCAGGGCGGCGCCCTGCTCTACCCGGCGGCGTACAGCGAGACGCTGGCCGTGGCCGCCACCGATGACCGCCAGCGCCGGCCAAGCTATTCTAACTACGGCCCTGGGGTGGATCTGGCCGCGCCGGGCGGCACGCAAAGCGTCGGCATCTACAGCCTGGCGCCGGCCGGCGGTTATACCACCCTCTTCGGCACCTCGATGGCCGCCCCGCACGTCTCGGGGTTGGCCGCGCTCCTCTGGAGCATCGCGCCGGCGCTCACCGCCGACCAGGTCGCCGGCATCATGGAGGACACCGCCCTGAAGGTCGGCACCACCCCATACGATGCCCGGGGCTGGAACCAGGAGCTGGGCTATGGGCTGATCAATGCCCCGGCCGCCATCCAGCGGGCCCGCCAACTGCTCCTGCCCACACCGACGGCCACACGCCCGCCGGCGGCTACCCCCACACCCACCCCATCTCCCACGCCGGCCCCGTTGCGCACCGTCGAGATCCGCCTGCAGGCCGGCTGGAACCTGGTTTCCTTCAACGTCCAACCGGTGGACGAGCGCATTTCGGCCCTGACGGCGGAATTGGGCACGGCGCTGGAGGCCATCCTCAGCTTTCGCTGTGGCATGGGAGGCCTTTCCTATTACGCCGCCCTGCCGGCGGACATCAACAGCCTGCAGACGCTGCAAGGCGGGCGCGGCTATTGGATCCGGATGCGGGAAGCGCGGACATGGCATATCACCGGCCGCCCTATTCCCCCGGACGCGCCCATTTCCCTGTGCGCCGGCTGGAACCTGGCCGGCTACCTCCCCGAACGGGAAATCCCTCTGACCAGCGCGCTGGCATCCCTGGGCAGTACGGTGCAGATCGTCCTGGGATATCATGACGGCGAAGCGCGCTCCTATTACGCCAATCTGCCGGCCGAACTGAACAGTCTGCAAACCATGCGGCCTGGTCACGGCTACTGGATATACGCCGGCCAGCCCGGCATCCTGACGTACCCCGGCCCTTGAGGGCCGGCATCTTCCCCGTGGAGAAAGTGTTCCTATGGCTACACTCCGCTTCATCTTAAATGGCAAGGACATCCAGGTGGAAAATGTGGAGCCGGCCACCCCCCTGGCGCGCCTCCTGCGCGATCGGCTCGGCCTTATCGGCACCAAGATCGGCTGTGGCGAGGGCGAGTGCGGCGCCTGCACCGTGATCGTGGACGGCAAAGCGGTGGTCTCCTGCCTGTACCCGGCCTGGAAGGTACAGGGCGCACGGGTAGAGACCATCGAGGGCCTGAAGCAGGGCGACCAGCTCCATGTCCTCCAGCAGTCCTTCGTGGATGCCAACGCCTCGCAGTGCGGGTACTGCACGCCGGGCTTCATCATGTCCGCCAAAGCCCTGCTGGACGCCCATCCGCGCCCGAGCCGGCAGGAGATCGTGGAGGCGATCCGGGGCAATCTCTGCCGCTGTACCGGCTACTACCAGATCGTGGATGCCATCGAGCTGGCGGCACGCCGGCTCGCCGGCGAGGATGACAGCCCGCGCCCGGCGGAAGAAGGACGGGGGAGGATCCTGCCATGAACCGCTACATCGGCTCCAGCGTCGAACGCTACGACATCGGCACCAAGGTCGCCGGCAGTCGCAAGTATCCCCAGGACTTCAACATGGAAGGCCAGCTCTACGCCAAGGTAGTGTGGAGCGAGTATGCCCACGCCCGCCTCCTATCCATTGACACTAAGGCGGCGGAACAAGTGCCCGGCGTGATAGCGGTGTTCACGTACAAGGACGTGCCGGTCAACGAATATGGCATTTACCTGATGGACCAGCGGGTGCTGGC
>JAPWUQ010000133.1 GCA_028275445.1 Anaerolineae bacterium
CGCTTTTACACCGATTGGGCGGCACTGCTGGCCGGCATCTCCATTGTCACCATGACGCTGGGCAACCTGGTGGCCCTGCGCCAGAGCAATATCAAGCGCATGCTGGCCTATTCCAGCATCGCTCACGCCGGCTACATCCTGATCGGCGTAGTGTGCCTCAGCCTTTCCACCACCAGCCCCTTCAACGGTATCAACGGCGCCATGATTTACCTGCTGGCCTATCTGTTCACCAATGTGGGCGCCTTCCTGACCGTCATCGCCTTTGAGGAGGCCACCGGCTCGACGACCATTGCCGATTACGCCGGCCTGATGAAGCGCTCGCCCTGGCTGGCGGTGACCATGCTGGTCTTCCTGCTCTCCCTGACCGGCATCCCCTCTACCGGCGGCTTTATCGGCAAGCTGTTCGTCTTTGGCGCGGCGATCCAGGTGCAGTTCTACCTGCTGGCTATCGTCGGCATCATCAACAGCGCCATCGCCGCTTTCTACTATTTGAACGTAGTGCGCTATATGTTCTTCACGCCGGCGCCCGAGCCGGCAAGCCCGGTCCCCGTGCCGCGGCCCCTGCGCTGGGTGTTGGCGATCTGCCTGGTCATGACCTTCGTCATCGGCCTCTATCCCCAACCCTTTATGAACCTGGCCGCCGGCGGAGCCGGCCTGCTGGCATCCCTCTGATGAAAAAAACCTCCCGCAGGAGCCCTGCGGGAGGTTTCGTTTTCTCGCCTTACTGCCGGTAGCGCACCGTGTAGGTGAGGGTCACTTCGCCGTCCTTCGGGATCTCCAGGGTCCACTTGACCGTGTCGGCGCTCACCTTCTCGTGCTTGGCGCTTTCCTTGATAATCTCCCAGTCCTGACTGCGGTACAGGTGCTCCAGCACATCCACCGTGACTGCCTCATCCTTGTGGTTGCGCAGGGTGATGGAGAAGCTCTCCTCCACCACGTCCTTGCTCACCTGCTGAAAATCGGTCTGCTGACGCTCGCCGATCAGATCGAAAGCGTCGCCCACGTACAGGCGCAGGGTTTCATCCTTGGGCGTATGGCCGATGGTATCCTCGCCGATGAGCTGTTGGGTGCCGTCCACATCGGCCTTGTAGATGCGGACGCGGCCGGCCGGCAGTGGGATGCCCAGGCCGGCATCCTTGCTGTTGGCGAATTCCAGCACGACGCGGGCGTTGGCCTGCGCCGGCTCGGCGCCGTAGCCCGCATCAAAGATGGCGCCCCAGCCGCGGTAGCGCAGGGTGGTGAACTCGAAGGAATAGCGCTTCTCGGTTTTCACGCCGGCGGCCCGGATGAACTCGATCTGTTTGGAGGTGTTGTTGGGCAGGGTGATGGGGCGCTGAATCTCATACAAATGATACTCGAAGAACTGGCGCTCGGCCACTTCCTGCGCCGGCGCCGCCTTCGCCACGGGCACCGCCCCGACCGGCGCCGGCGCGCTGACGCGGTGAATAGTGCCGGCCACCAGTTTGACCTGGGCGTTCTGGAAGCCGGCGCCCGAATTGTTGTTCAGCGTGACCCAGCCGTTCAGGTCCAGCGTCTTCTCGTCGCTGGCCCATAGGAGCTGGTAATCCGCCGTCCAGTTCATGCCGGCGGTGAGGTACGTCAGCTCCAGGGTATGCTGGCCGGCCTTGCTCGCCTCCAGCAGGCACTCCAGGGTCGGACGCGTCACCAGGCCCTCGGGAAGCTTCGGGAAGGTGATCTCCCGGATGCCGTCGCGCCGCAGCATGGTGACGGTGCCGTCGCCGGCCTGCAGGAGCAGGTCGCCGGCGGCGCTGATGAGGGTGCCGGTATAGACGGTGCTGTCCTGTGTGACCACGCGGATCTCCTGCCCCTGGTATTTGGCGAGCAGGGCGTCCGTGCTGGCCAGGTCATAGATGTAGTTTTGCTCCAGCACGCGCGTGCCGGCGGGGTCCGTGAGCGAGCGCAGGATCACCGAGGACGGGTCCACCTGCGCCGCCACATCGGTCAGCCGCAGAGTGTTCGCGCCGGCCTTGAGCGTCTCCGTGCGCAGGTCCCGCACCAGGGCCAGGTCCTGGTTGTAAATCGTCAGGGAGACGCCCTGCTCCTGCGCCGCGGCCAGCGGCGGATGCGGGCCGAACCAGAGGATGCCGGCGATGCCCAACAAGAGGGCAGTGGCCAGCGCAGTTACCCAGAGTGGGAAACGGGTTCCTCGCTTCATCGTTCACCTCCGTGTGTGCAGGGTTTCGACACGTTCACTGCAATAAACCTTCCGAATCGCTCTATCCGCGCCAATGGGACAAGATGGCCTCTGCCAGGGCGGCAGCGCGCGCCGCCGCCAGCCGTGTGCCCTGCATCAGCCGAGAGACGCGCCAGGGGGTGTCGGGATGGCGCAGGATGTAGCGCAGACGCCGGCCCTGCAGGGAAAGCCAGGCGCCCAACCCCTCGTCGTCCAGAGAGCCGGCGAGCAGGCCGGCGTCGAGGCCGGCGTCTTCATCCGCAAGGTCACTGATGCCGCGCACGGCCAGCCAGGGGATGCTGTGCGCCGCCGCCACCTGAGCCACCGCCGCGCTCTCCATATCCACGGCCAGGGCCTGCCATGTCTCCAGAATAGCTTGGCGCCGCTGACGCGAGAAAACGGCCTGGTCGCCGGTGACGATGAGGCCGGCGTGCACCTGGGGCGGCCGGCCGTGTCCGTCGTGGGGCAGGGACCTCGCGGCCTCCTGGGCGGCCGCCAGCAGGGAAGGGTCTGCCGGAAAGCGCCGGCGCAGTCCGATGCGGCCGTTATGGCGGAACTGCACCCCCAGCGTGACGAAGCGGTCCCCCCAGTTCATGCCGGCGTCATGCTGGGCGGCATGGGTGCTGATGACCAGGTCGCCGGGCAGGATATCGGGATGCAGGCCGCCGGCCGAGCCGCAGATCAGGATGGCGGCCGGCCGGAAGCGCTCCACCGCCGCCTGGGCGGTCATAGCGGCGTTGACCTTGCCCATGAGACAGACGACCAGCCACACATCACGGCCGGCCAGCCGCCCGCGCCAGAAGGGGAACGGCTCGTCCCGATGGGTTTCCAGCACTGCCATGCGGCGCAGTACCTCCGCGGCTTCCGTCCGCTCGCTGATGATCACAACGGCCGAACGAGCAGGTTCACCCATAGCACCACCCGGCATGATGTCAGCGCGCTGGGGTGCGGGAGGCAATGAACCTCTTTAATACCCCGCTCCAGAGGAAGGCGAGCCAGACCAGCGCGCAGACGCCGGCCATGATCAGCCGGCTGTAATCAATGATGGGATGCACCTTGATCTCGGTCGGGGTGATTTCGATGACGGCCACCGGGCGGACGCGCGTGCCGGCGCCACCGCCGCCGCCCAGCCCCTGGGCGCCGGCTTCCTCCGTGCCCTCCGGCGTGTTGGCACCCATGCCGAACCCCACGCCGTAGCGCACTGCGGCCACCGGGATAACCGTGACCTCGCCGCGGGTTTCCGGCGGCCCAAACACCGCCTGCACAGAAGCGGATGCCCTGGACTCTTCAAAGACCTGGAAAAAGCGGGAGACAATATCGCTCATGGTTCACCTCCAGCGGAGCGGCTCAACAGGCGAAGGGAGCGGCATGCGGCCAGGGTGCCGGCCAGGCACAGGCCGGCGATGGCCCATAACAGCAGGCGGGTGAGGTCGAGGATGGGAACCAGCCGGCGCTCGCCGGGGCGCTCCAGGACCACGGCCATGGGAGCGATGCTTTCCATCAACGCGCCCTGGGCCATAAGGCTTTGCGAGGCGATGCGGGCGCGCCGGCGCCGCCACGACCAGATGCGCACGATCGGGAACAGCCGGCTTTCCCCCATCTGGATGGGGTCACCGCGCTCCACTCGATACCGCCATGGGCCGCACCTCATGTGCCACATGCGCTTCCCTCCTGCGGTGGGATGATGCCGGCATTCGGAAGCCGGCGGAACAGGATGATCTACGTCTACTGCATCTTCAGACGCCGCCGGGCCAGCGGAAAGTTCCCCTGCGCCGGACACATACTAGGGGTTGATGAGCGGGAGGGTCAGGCCGGCCACCACATCCAGGTCCCAGCCGGCGCGCTCGCCGGCGATGAAGCGGTAATAGCCCACCGCGCCGATCACCGCGCCGTTGTCCGTGCAGAGCTTGACCGGCGGGACCCGCACCGGCACGGACAGCCGGCGGCTCATCTCCTCCCGCAGGCGGGTATTGGCCGCCACACCGCCGCCCATGAGCACCATCTTCACCCCGAATTCTTCGGCGGCGCGGCGCGTCTTTTCGACCAGCACGTCCACCACCGCCTCCTGAAAGCTGGCGGCCAGGTTGTTGACCGGGATGTGGGGCACCACCGGCTGGGATTGGGAGGTGATCAGGCGGGTGCGGGGGGCATGGGCGCCGGCCTGCGCCTTCTCCTCAAAGGAGCGCACGATGCGCAGGACGGCGGTCTTCAGCCCGCTGAAGCTGAAATCGTAGGAATCCCCCAGCCAGGCACGCGGCAGATGGAAGGATGCGGGGTCGCCCAGACGGGCGGCGCGCTCGATGGCCGGCCCGCCGGGGAAGCCCAGCCCCAGCAGGCGCGCGACCTTGTCAAAGGCCTCGCCGGCGGCATCGTCCAGCGTGCGGCCCAGGAGCTGGTACTGGCCGTGTCCGTGCATCAGCACCAGCTCGGTGTGCCCGCCGGAGACGATGAGGGCCAGCAGGGGAAACTCCGGTTCGGGCGGCGGCTCCGGGTGCGGCCAATCGGGCGGGATGAGCCAGTTGGCGTAGATGTGCCCTTCCAGGTGATTGATGCCCACCAGCGGGAGGTTCCGGGCGAAGGCGATGGCCTTGGCGGTATTCACGCCCACCAGCAGGGAGCCGGCCAGCCCAGGACCGTAGGTCACGGCGATGGCGTCCAGGTCGTCGTAGCTGACGCCGGCGTCCTTCAGCGCCTGCTCGATGACCGGGGTGATGGTGATCATATGCTGGCGCGAGGCGATCTCGGGGAAGACGCCGCCGTACTGGCGGTGCAGGTCAATTTGGGTGGCGACCACGTTGGAGCGGATGCGCCGGCCGTTTTCGACGACGGCGGCGCCGGTCTCGTCGCAGGAAGTCTCAATGCCCAGGATCAGGGTCATGGCTGTACCTCACTGGCGTGCTGAGCGTCGTGAAATGCCTCGATCAGGGCCTGGAGCAGGGTATCCTCTTCGTCTGGCAGTACGGTGCGCGGGTCCAGGCGAAGCTGGTCCTCCTGGATCAAGGCGATCACCGGCGGCTCGTGGGCGCGCAGTCGGCGAGCCAGCGCGTCCGGGGATGAGACAGTGAGGGCGACGCACCAGGTAGGCAGGGTTTCTCCCGGCAGGGAGCCGCCGCCGACGGCGGATTGGCCGGCGGTCACCTCTGCCGGCAGGCCGGCGGCGCGCAGTGCCTCGGCCCAGCGCTCGGCCGCGGCGCGCAGTTCCTCGGGCGAGCGGGCGATCATGCGCCAGGTGGGGATGGTCTGCAGGGCCTCCCCCTTCAGATAGTGAAGCAGGGTAGCCTGCAGGCCGGCCAGCGTGATTTTGTCGACGCGCAGGGCGCGCGTCAGTGGGAAATGGCGCAGTTGCTCCACCAGGTCTCTGCGCCCGACGATGATGCCGGCCTGCGGCCCGCCCAGGAGCTTATCCCCGCTGAAGGTCACCAGCGCCGCGCCGGCGCGCACGCTCTCCTGCACCATCGGCTCATGCTCCAGCCCGAAGGGGGCCGTGTCCAGCAGGGTGCCGCTTCCCAGGTCATCCACCACCGGGATGCGGTACCTGTCCCCCAGCTCCACCAGCTCGGCCAGCGAAGGCTCGGCGGTGAAGCCGATGATGCGAAAGTTGGAGCGGTGGGCGCGCATGATGAGGGCGGTGTGCTCGGTGATGGCCCGCTCGTAATCGGAGAGGCGGGTGCGGTTGGTGGTGCCGACCTCCACCAGCCGGGCGCCGGATTGGGCCATCACCTCCGGGATGCGGAACCCGCCGCCGATCTCGATGAGCTGGGAGCGGGAGATGATGACCTCTTTGTCGCGCGCCAGCGCGCTGAGCACCAGCAGTACGGCGCCGGCATTGTTGTTGACCACCAGCGCGGCCTGCGCGCCGGTCAGCCGGCACAGCAGGGCCTCGGCATGGTAGTAGCGCGAACCGCGCCGGCCCTGCTCCAGATCGTATTCCAGGTTGGAATAGCCAATGCCGGCTTCCCACATGGCGCGGCGCGCCGCCTCGCTGAGGGGCGAGCGTCCCAGATTGGTGTGGATGATGACGCCGGTGGCGTTGATGACCCGGCGCAGGGTGGGGCGCAGGGCCTTGTCCAGGGATTGGACGATGGAATGGACCAGCGCCTCCGTGTCAGGACAGGGCTGGCCGGCCAGGATGCTGTGGCGCGTCTCCTCGAGCACCGAGCGCACCACGTCCACCACCAGCTCGCGCCCGCTGGTCTGGATCCGCTCAACAATATGAGGCTCTTGGAGCAGGCGGTCCACGCTGGGCAGTCGGCGGAGTTCGCGCTGTACGTCCATGGCGTTACGCTCCCGGCTGGTGCAGGCAGGTCAGGAGCCGGCGGGCGTTCTCCCCCAATACGGCGCGCTGGCCCTCTTCGCTCAGGCCGCTCTCGCGGATATGGGCGATCAGGCGCTTGGGATGAATGAGGGCGAAGTCGGTGGCAAAGAGGATTTTGTGCCCGACCAGCTCATACATCAACGGGAAAATGCGCGCGTCATATAACAGCGGCGAGGCGGCCGTGTCGTAATAGACGTTGCGCATGGCGCGGCGCACTTCCGGCATCAGCTCGTAGAAGGGCAGGCCGCCGCCCCAATGGGAGCAGACCAGCTTGATCTCGGGGAAGGCCTGCACGAAGCGGTAGACGACGCGCGGGGAGACCGTGCCCTTGCCGGCGTAATCGTGGCCGATAGGCTCGCTGGTGTGGGTCATGATGGGGATGTCGTAGGCGCGCGCCGCGGCGGCGATGGGCGCCATCAGCTCGACATCGTCCAGGGAGAAGCCCTGGCCGTTGGGCATCAGCTCCCCGATGCCGCACATGCCGGCCTCCACACAGCGCCGTATCTCCCGCACGGCATGCTCCCCAGTGGTTGGATTCACGTTGCAGAAGCCGATGAGGCGCTCCGGATAGCGCCGCATGGCCTCCAGGGTGTACTCGTTGGTCTCTACGCACAGCCCGACGTCGCACCAGCTAAAGCCGAAGACGACAGCCTTGTCCACGCCGGCCTCGTCCATGGCCTGGATGAGGTCCTCGACGGTGGCCATGGCGGCCTTGGGATTGGCGTACAGCAGGTTGAACCAGGGATCGCGCTCCAAGAACTTTTCCCGTTGGGCCACCACTTCGGGTGGGAAAAGATGCACATGAAAGTCGATGATCACGGTTCCGCTCCTGCGTGTGGAATGTGCACAGCATTATAGCATAAGGCAGTGGGGGAGGGCAATGAAAGGCCCGGTTATCGTCATCCGGCAGGCAACTGTCTTCGGGAGGGGGCGCGGGGTGGGAAACGCGATTTTTGCGCCGGCGGGCCGTTTATGCTATAATAGCGCCGGCTCGAAAAGCACGGGGAAGTGTCGGAACTGGCAGACGAGCGTGACTTAGGATCACGTGGAGCAATCCGTGAGAGTTCGAGTCTCTCCTTCCCCACCTGATGGTCAGGGGAGCGAGAGGGTCTCTGCCAGCGTTTGACCATCGTCTCCCCGGATGCGGGCGGAAGTGGCTCAGCGGTAGAGCATCTCCTTGCCAAGGAGAGGGTCGCGGGTTCGAATCCCGTCTTCCGCTCCATGAGAGGCGCAGGCCCTCGCAGACGCGAGGGCCTTTGTTTTGGCCGGCGGCAGAGCAGAAGCCGCCAAGAATTTCTCACCACCTCTATCCTATGTTATAATCAACTTGCACTTAC
>JAPWUQ010000134.1 GCA_028275445.1 Anaerolineae bacterium
TCGAAGCCGGTCTGGCGCGGCCGGCCGTCATCCTTAGTGCCCAGGCCGATGATGATGTTGCGCAGGGCGCGGTCCGAGACGTCCACCACCCGGTTCCACATGATGGAATAGGGGTCAATATCCAGCCGCGGGATGCCCGTGCGGGAGAGCAGGGCATCGTCGCTCATGACGCTTTCGTGCATGATGCGGGCATCAATGGCGGCCGCCAGGAGGTTGTGCGCCACACCCACGGCATGAATGTCGCCGGTGAGGTGCAGGTTGAAGTCCTCCATCGGGACGACCTGGGAATAACCGCCGCCGGCGGCCCCGCCCTTGATGCCGAACGTGGGACCCATGGACGGCTGACGGATGCAGGTGATCACCTTCTTGCCGATGTAGCCCAGGGCCTGGGAGAGACCGATGGTGGTCACCGTCTTGCCCTCACCCAGCGGCGTCGGGGTAATGGCGGTCACGTCCACATACTTCCCGTTGGGCCGGTCCTGCAGGCGGTCCAGGACGTTCAGGTGAACCTTGGCTTTATATTTGCCATACAGGTCCAGATCGTCCTCGGTAAGGCCAACGCTCTTGGCGATCTCCACGATGGGCTTGAGCGTGGCTGCCTGGGCGATTTCGATGTCGCTGGGTACAACCTTTGCTGCCATGTCCTTTCCTCCTTCAAAATGTGTGATAAAAATCTTTGCTTCCGCAGGTTGATATCCACCGCGCCGGCCGGCGTTATGCCGAGACCTGGCGTTTGGCGGCCGTCAGCACGTTCTTCATCAGCATCACATTGGTCATCGGGCCGGTACCGCCCGGGACCGGGGTGATCATGCCGGCCACCTCCCTGGCCGACTCGAAGTCCACGTCCCCGACCATCTTGCCGTCCTCGAAATTCACGCCGAAATCAATCACCACCGCGCCCGGCTTCACCATATCGCCGGTGATCAAACGTGCCTTGCCCACGGCCGCCACCAGGATATCCCCCTGGCGCGTCACCGCCCCTAGGTCCACCGTGCGGGAGTGGCAGATGGTCACCGTGGCGTGCTCATGCAGGAGCAGGAGAGCCATAGGCTTGCCGACGATATTGGAGCGCCCTACCACCACCGCATGCTTGCCCTTGATGGGCACGTTGTAGCGGCGCAGGATCTCCATACCGCCGGAAGGGGTCGCCGGCGCGAAGAAATCGCCCTTGCCCTCCATCAGCAGGCCGGCGTTCAGCGGATGCACGCCGTCCACGTCCTTGGCCGGCGACAGCGCCGCGATGACCGCCGCGGGATCAATGCCCTTGGGCATCGGCTCCTGCACCATGATGCCGTGGACGCTGGCATCCGCCGAGAGGCTCTGCACCAGGCTCACCATCTCCGCCTGCGAGGCGCTCTCGGGCAGGGCCTTCAGCTCAAAGGCGACGCCGTACTTCTCGCAGGTTTTGGCGATAGCGTTGGCGTAGCTCACCGAGGCGGGGTCCTCGCCGGCGCGCACGACCACCAGCTTCGGGGTAACCCCAGTGGCTTCCTTAAAGGCCTGAATCTCCGCGCTGACCTCCTCCTGCATGGTCTTGGCCAGCGCCTTCCCATCCAGCAGTTGCGCTGTCATTCCGTGCATCCTCCTCCCTGATTTTCCGGGCGGCCGGCTGTCAGAGCTTGGCCACCACGTATGCGACCACCTGTTCCTTCAATTCGGACATGCCCCGCATGAGTTCATCGAGCCGGGCGCGCTGTTGTGCCACGAACTGTTGGTCGGCAATTTGCCCCAGGTTAATGAGCACATTCATGGCCGCGGAGCGCATGCAGGCCTCGGCCGCCACCGCCGCCACGCCGGCGTCACTCACCGCATTGACGTTGCCCTTTTCCGCCACCGGCATGCACAGCTTCAGCGTCTCCACGCTGGCCTCCACCATGCGCATCGGCGGGACAACCGCGGCCTTCAGCGCCTTCTGGATGGCCTCCTCGCGCGCCGCCTTCTGCTCCTCCGTGTCGCGCGGCATCTTGAAGGCTTCCGAGACGGCCGTGTATGCCGCGATATCATCCTCGATCAACTGGACGAAGCGGTGCCGCAGCTCCTCGGATTTCTCGAGGATGCCCTTGATCTCCCCCTCCACATCGGCGTATTTCTTTTTGCCGACGGTGAGGTTGCAGACCATGCTCACCAGGGCCGCTCCCAGCGCACCGCACAATGCCGCCGCGCTGCCCCCGCCCGGCGCCGGCTTGGCGCTGGCCAGATCGTCCAGGAAGGTCGTGACGGGATTCTCGGTGATCATGCGTTCCTCCCTAATATGGTGAGATCTCGCTCGTCTCAGACACGGGCCGGCTCTCCCAAGACGCGCTGTACCAGCTCGTCGGTGGGTGCCAGGTGCTTATCCAGTCCCAGCTCTTTCGGGGGCATGCCGAACGCCAGTCCCATCAGCTCGGTAATATATACCACTGGGATGGGCTTCTCCGCGCCTTCCAGCATGTCCTGGCGCATGTCCAGGTTAGCGTGGCAGAGCGGGCAGGCCACCACGATGGCATCCGCGCCCACCTCCCGCGCCTCTCCCACGATGCGGGCAATCATGCTCAGCGCCATGTCCAGCTCGCTGAGGGACAGGGATCCGCCACAGCAGGCGGTCTTGTAGTTCCAGTCCAGGTTCTCCCCGCCCAGCGCCTCAATGATATGCTCCATGTTCATGGGGTTCTCAGGATGCGGGGCCTCGGTAACTTTCGGCGGCCGGGTGATGAGACAGCCGTAGTAGGACACGAACTTCAGCCCCTTCAGCGGCCGGCGCACCTTCTCCCGGATGGCGTCCAGCCCGACATATTCCTCAAAGGTCTCGAGGATGTGCTGGACCTCCACACCGCCGTGGTAGACGAAGCCGCGGCGCTTGCGCACCAGCTCCTCGACCTCCCGCTTCAGCGCAGGATTGTCATCCACATGCGCCACCGCCATTTTGAAGCGGGAGAAGCAGGAAGCACAGGGCACCGTCACCGCATCACAGCCGGCCTTCTCGATCAGCGCCAGGTTCTCCAGCGGCAGAGCCATGGCCAGCACATGATCGCTGGAATGCGCCGGCGAGGTGCCACAGCATACCCATCCATTCGGCTCGATCAGCGCCAGGTCCAGGGCCTCCGCCACTGCCTCCATGGACCTGCCGAACTCGATGGCGGTCGCATGCAGGGAACAGCCGGGATAATAGCCGATGGCCTTCTTGCCGGCCGGCTTCGGGATAGGCCGCGTCTGCGAGCCGCGCGCGATGGAGGGGAAGATTTTCAGCTTGCCGGCGCGCAGCATGCGCAGGGCCATGGGCAGGTCCTTGGAGAAGAGCCGGCCCAGGTCCAGCTCGCCGCGGAAGAACATCTTCCCGTACAGCTCGGCCATCAGCCCCAGCTCATACAGCCGGCCAAACCAGCGGATGTTGCGCATGCCGGCGTCGTAGAAGGCTTTGACGGGGAACTCCGCCGGCTTCAATCCGCGCTCCTGCGCCTCGATCTTGACGATGTCAAACACCCGCGCCACGTCAATGTCTTGCGGACAGCGCGTGTTGCAGGTCTGACAGGCGGCACAGAGCCAGGTGGTTTTGGCGGTCAGGCAGACCTCATCCTGGCCGAACTGCAGGCGCCGGATCAGCTCATGGGGCGGAATATCAAAGAACTCGGCAAAGGGACAGCCGTTGGTACAGCGCTGACACTGATAACACCGGTAGATGTTCTCTCCGCTGAGCTCGGTGATGAGCTGGCTCAGCGGTTTGCCGCCGTTTTTCCCGCTCATGGGCGACTCCTTATGCCTCCAGCTTGGGTCGAGGTAGCAGGCCGGCCTCTTTCACGATCTCGGGAACTGCGCTTTCCCACTCGATGGCCATGATGTGCACGCCGGCCACCCCAGGAATCTCCTTCACCTGCTGGATGATCTCGGCACAAATCTTGATGCCCTCGCGCTCCCAGGCTTCGCGGCGCGCTTTCTTATCCTCCTGGGGGATGCCCTTGACGGCATTGGCCATGCGGTCAATGTACTCCTGCGGGACATCCATGCCCGGCACACTGGTGGCCATGTAGCGGGCCGCGGCCAGAGATTTGATGGGGCCGACGCCGGCCAGGATATACACCTTGTCCAGCAGACCCAGGTCTCCACAGCGCTTCATGTACTCGCGGAACTTCGGCACGTTAAAGATGAGCTGGCTCTGCACGAACTCCACGCCGGCTTTCACCTTTTTCGCCAGGCGGAACGGCCGGAAGTCAAAGGGGTCCGCGAAGGGGTTGATCGCGCCGCCGATGAAGAAGCGCGGCTCCTGCCCCTTGATCTCCTCGCCGCACTGGAACTTCTTCGCATCGCGCATCTGGCGCACCATCTGGATCAGGGTGATGGAGTCCAGGTCGTGCACGTTCTTGGCCTGCGGGTGATTGCCGAAGCTCTGATGGTCGCCCGTCAGGCACAGCAGATTGCGCACGCCCAGGGCATAGGCGCCCAGCAGGTCGCTCTGGATGGCAATGCGGTTGCGGTCGCGGCAGGTCATCTGCATGATGGGCTCGATGCCCAGGTCAATGAGCATCTTGGCCACCGCCATGGAGCACATGCGCACCACCGCCGTCTGGTTATCGGTGATATTGACCGCATCGACGGCATCGCGCAGATAGCCGGCCTTTTTCTCGATGACCGACCGGTCCGCGTTCTGAGGGGGACCCAGCTCGCCTGTGACGACAAAATGGCCGGCTTTCAAGAGGCGTTCGAGCTTGCTTCCGACGACCAGTTCCTTGCCGTTGTCCCCGCTCATAGCTTCAAATCCTCCCGAATGATCTTGCGCAGGCCGCCGTCGCGGCTGGTAGACCAGTTCTTGGCCGGCATGATTTCCATCATGCGCTCCAATTGGCCCAGCTTCGCCAGCCGGTCATAAATCAACTGCCACGCGCAGGGCGTTTCCGGGTTCACCTCACACTTGCCGTTCTGGGATCCGCCGCACGGCCCGTTCATCAGGCTCTTGGCACAGCGCGCCACCGGACACACCCCGCCCGTCAGGTCCAGGATGCAGTCCCCGCAGGCCTGACAGCGCTCCACAAACTCCCCCGGCTGGACCGGCATACCCAGGAAGGTGGTGTTCACGCCGGGGAAAATGGGCTTGTCCTCAAAGCGCTCCGCCATACCCTGTACGCCGATGCCGCAGGCGGTCGAAACCACGGCGTCCACCGAGGCGACAAGCTCTTTGATGGGGTCGATGAACTCCCACTCGCACTGGCGCTGAATGGTGTGGTCAATGATCTGTGTGGATTTGCCCTCCATCTGCCGCGCCATGCGCAGTTCGGAGGCGAGCAGTTTGGCCTCTTTCTCTCCGCCGGCGAAACAGACCGCCACACAGGTGCCGCACCCCAACACCAGCACCTTCTCGTACGAGGCGACCATCTCCTTAATCTCTTCCAGCGGTTTGCGTTGCGCAATGATCATGCGTTATCCTCCACAAACGGTGTGCAAATAGCCGCTTCCCTCACCCGCTCGATTTCCCCATAGCCCGCCGCACCGGCGACGGACCCAGGGCCCGAATGCGCTCCGTCATCTCCGCGGCAATGCGGGCAAATTCATCCCCCTGCGCCGCGGTCACATGGAACATCTCCAGGCGGTTGCCACCTACCCCGACCTCGTCCAGCAGGGATTTGGCGTAGGTGACACGGCGCTTGGCGGACAGGTTGCCGTTGATATGATGACAGTTGCCCTCCGGGCACGCCACCACATAGACGCCGTCCGCGCCGTGCTCGAAGGCATTCAGGATGTGATGCACGTCCACCTTGCCGGTGCAGGGCAGGCGCACGATTTTGACGTTGGCCGGATAGCTGATGCGGTTCCAGCCGGCCGAATCCGCCGCCATATCCCCGCAGTACTGACACACAAAGGCTGTGATCTCGGGTTCAAACGGTGTTTCGCTCATGTCGCCTTCCCCATGTTCCGCACTGCCTGCATTACGCCGCCGGCGAGGGCACTTCCCAGCGCCCCAGCACCGGCATGGCCGGGTCCATCAGCACATCGTCCTGATAGCCGTACAACTGAATGGCCTTATTGGGACATTCGGCGGTGCACAACCCACAGCCCTGACAGCGGGCCGGGTCAATGTATGCCGCGCCCATGATGCCGCCGATGCCAGGCACCGAATAGTCAATGTACGGCGCATGGTAAGGGCAAATGCGCACGCAGGTCAGACAGCCCACACAGCGCTCCTGATTGACCTCTGCCACCAGGCCGCCAACCTGCACCGGGCCGTGCCCCAGCCACTGCATGATCTGCGCCGAAACCGCCTTGGCCTGCGAGACGGAGTCCTCGATGAACTTGGGATAATGGGCCAGGCCGGCGACGTACACGCCCGGCTTCACGAACTCGGTGGGGCGCATCTTGGTATGCGCTTCCTGGAAGAAGCCCTCCGGCGAGAGGGGCAGTCCCAACCGCCAGGCGACATCGGCGACATCCGGCGCCGGCTGGGTCACCGTGCTCAGCGCCAGCAGGTCCGGCCGCAGTTCCAACATCTCGTTGAGCGTGCGCTCCCGCACCTTCACCACCAGGCCCTGCGGGGTCGCGCTGACCGCCGGCTTCTCCGCCGGGTCGTAGCGCACGAACAGCACGCCCTTCTCGCGCGCCGCCGTGTAATACGCCTCGCGCGGGCCGTAGGTCATCACATCGCGGTACAGCACATATACCTGACAGGACGGGTTCAGCTCTTTGATCTTCAGCGCGTTGCCCACCGCGCCGGTACAGCAAATGCGGCTGCAGGGGGAATGCGGGGCCTCATCCCGGCCGACGCACTGGATCATGACGACCTGGCGCAGGCCCTTGACGCGCTCCGGCTCCTCCACCAGGATGCGCTCCAGTTCGAGCTGGCTGATCGCCTGGGGATGCTGGCCCAGCATATACTCGTGGCCGGCATACGGCACCCCACCGATGGCCAGCACCGTCGCACCGTGCTCCAGGGAGATTTCCTCCGTCCTGCCGTCGTCCATATGCTGGAGCACCGAGCGGAAGCGCCCCGGCCGGCCGCTCTGGCTCACCAATCGGGTATTGGTCAGCACTTTGATGCGCGCATGCTTCAGCACCTGGTTCACCAGCGACTGGACGTACTGCTGGGGGTCCTGCCCTTCGACCAGGTGATATTTGCGGCGCACGATGCCGCCGAGCTGGTCCGTCTTCTCCACCAGGGTCACGCCCAGGCCGGCATTGGCCAGCTCCAGCGCGGCGGTCATGCCGGCCACGCCGCCGCCCAGCACCAGCACCTCCGGGATGGGATCGATGGTATCCACCTTGACCGGTTGGCCCTTGACCGCCCGCACCACGGCCACACGGGTCAGCTCCTTGGCCTTGCGCGTGGCGTCCGCCGGGTTCGGATGCACCCAGGCCGCCTGCTCGCGGATATTGGCCATGCTGACCAGGCCGCGCGGGATGCCGGCCTCTTCCCCCAGCCGCTCGAACAGGGCCAGGTGTGTGCGGACGCTACAGCCGGCCACCACCAGGCGGTTCAGCCCATGCACAGCGATGGCCTTGCGTATCTCTTCTTGTCCCTCGGCCAGGCAGGGGAAGTCCACCGCCGCCGCGTAGACCACCTGGGGCAGGGTCGCGGCGTACATCGCCACGTCCGCCGTGTCGATTTTCCCCTCGATGGT
>JAPWUQ010000135.1 GCA_028275445.1 Anaerolineae bacterium
CTGTGGTCCCAGCTCATGCTGGACGACGAACCGTTCACCGAGCCTGTGCGCCGCTTCGTCCACATCGCTGTACAGAAAGCCCGCTTGAGCTGGGGCGATGCGGCGCTCATCCTGCGCCGGCGTTACGACGCCGTGTACCGCCGGCGGCCGGCCCTGCTGGAAACATGCCCCCTGCCGGCGGAGCTGGAATTTGTCCGGCCGGCATATGCCCAAGCTGTGCAGGACAAGCTCATGCCGGCCTTCCCATTGTATGACAAGTCCGACCTGGCGCAACTGCTGGCGGAAACCCTTGCCCACCACGAACTGGTCTGGCGCTGGACGGAGACAGAACGCCGGACGGCGCAGGGGCAGGGCCAGGCTTTCTGGCTCTCCTTTTTCCAGCACGCCGCGCCCGTACTGCGCGATCCGTCCGTCCGGCTCCCCCTCTCGGCTCGTCTGTATCATTGCATGGTGACACTGGCCCGCCTCCGCCCGCTGACGCCGGCCCTGTGGGGAGAACACCCGACGGAACATCTGGTGCGCGTCCTGCCGCTACTGCTGTTCCTGCCGGCGGAGCAGGTGCCCTGGCCGGCGGCGGCGCGCCGGCTGGGCTGTCTGGGCACAGACTGGAAGCGCTCCCCGCGCCAGGCGCTGGGCCGGCGCTTCATCCGCGCCTGGCACCCAGGCCCTCCTTTCTGAGAGGAGCATATGCGGCACACGGTGACTATCGCCATCGCAATCGACGCGTTGAGCTGGCCGGCGGTGGAGAAAAGCGGCTTCCTGCGCGAGCAGTGCCCCTTCCGCAGGCCTGTGCGCACCATCCTCGGCTACAGCTCCGCCGCTATACCCTCCATCCTGACCGGTCAGCTCCCCCAGGTGCATGGGCGCTGGTCGTACCTGTATTACGACCCCGCCCATTCGCCCTTCGCCTGGACGCGCTGGCTGAACCTGGCCGGCCCGCTCCTGCACAACCGACTGGCCGACAACCCACTGCTCAAGCGCCTCATCGCGCGCTGGACCGCCCGCCGGCACGGCTTCGACGGCTACTTCCCGGTCTACGATTTTCCCCTGCGCTACCTGCACCTGATGGACCACTGCTCCAAGCGCTGGGACTTCCGGCCGGGCGCCTTCGACTGCCCTTCGCTGGTGGACGTGCTGGATCAGCATGGGGTGCCGGCCCGCTTCCTCACTTACCCCATGCCCGAGGAGGAAATCTTCCAGCAGTGTGCCGCCGCCCTGCGCCCCGATGGGCCGCGTCTCCTTTTCTTGTACCTGGCCTCGGTGGATGCGCTGGGGCACGCCGGCGGCCCCGACTCGCCGGCCATCCTGGCGCGCCTGCAGTGGTACGAGCGCCGCATCGAGGAACTGCGTCGCGCCGCTGAAACCGCCGGCGTACATGTCAACCTGCTCGTCTTCTCCGACCACGGCATGGTGCCCGTGCGGGGGACGGTGGACCTCCGCCGGCGGGTCGAAGCCCTGGGCCTGCGCTTCGGCGTGGAGTATGTCGCGGTCTATGATTCCACCATGGCGCGCTTCTGGTATCCCAACCCGGAGTGCCGGCCGCGCATCCGGGAAGTCCTCCAACAGTGCCAGGAGGGCCGGCTCCTGACCGGGGAAGACAAGACGCGCTACGGCATCGCCTTTGCCGGCGACCGCTACGGCCAGGACATCTTCCTCCTGCAGACCGGGCTGGTCATCCATCCCTCCCATATGTCCCGCCGCGTCCTGTATGCCATGCACGGCTACGACCCGGACGACCGCATCAACGACGGCATCTTCCTGGCTTCGGAGCGGCCGGCCATCGTCCCAGAGGCCATCACCGACCTGTTCGCCCTGCTCCTGCGGGCGGTGGGACTATCTTCGCCGGCGGAGGTGAAAGGATGAACCCCTCCGCGCAGGCGCTGGCACGCCAGCTAAAGGAGCGCGCCGTCAAGGGCATCGGGGTGGCCGTAGGGGTTGCCGGCCTCAGCCGGCTCCTCTTCTTCCTCCAGCAGTTGCTCCTGGCACGCCTGCTCCCCGAAGAGGCCTTCGGCCAATATGCGTTCGCCATGATGGTCGCCGGCCTCCCTGCCCTGCTGGTCAACCTGCGCGGCGCCGAGGCCGTCATCCAGAGCGATGATAACGATTGCCGCTTCCATGACCTGGTGGATACTGCGTTCACGCTCCAGTTGATCCTGGCGTTCGTCATGGCGCTCCTGCTGGTTGCCGGCCGCGGGCTTCTCGCCGCCCTGCTGGGCAAGCCCTATCTCGCGCCTCTGCTGGCGGCCATGTCGCTCCTGCTTTTCACCTCGACGGGAGGGCCGTCGGCCAACACTGGGCCCCTGATGCTGCCGGCCGCCCTGCTGGAGCGCCGGCTGGAATTCGTGCCGGCGCGCCTGCCCGAACTGGCCAATGTTATCGTCAACCTGGCCGTCAGCCTGGCCCTGGCGCTCCTCGGACAGGGGGTCTGGAGCCTGATATGGGGGTTCGCCGCCGGCTCTTTCGCCCAGGCCCTCCTGCTCTGGAAACTGGCCCACTTCCAGCCGCGCCTGCGCGTCTCGCGCCCGGTCCTGCGGCGCTATCTGGGCTTTAGCTGGCCCCTGTACCTCAGCTACATCCTCAGTTGGGGCTACCTGAACGCCGATTACTTCTTCGTCGGCCGCTGGAAGGGCGAGGCGAGCCTGGGCATCTACTACATGGCCTTCACGATCTCCCAGCTCCCGCTCCAGGCGCGCTTTATCCTGAGCCGCGTTGCCCTGCCGGCCTTCGCCCGGGCACGACAGGAGCCGGCGCTCTTACAGCGCGCCTACGCGCTGACCACGCGCTACGCCCTGGCCGCCGCCGGCCTCGCCGCCGGGGTCGGCATCGGGCTGGCGGAGCCGGCCGTGCGCCTCCTGCTGGGCGAACGCTGGCTGGCGGCGGCGCCGGTGCTCCAGATCCTACTGCTCTCGACCTTTTTCCGCCTGGGCTTCGGCTTCAACGGCGAACTGCTCATCAGCCTGGGCCGCACAGACGCCTTTCTTGGGGCCACTGCCGCCGCGCTCGGGACACTGCTGGCCCTGGGGCCGGCGTTCCTGCGCCTTTGGGACATCCCGGGCATGGCATGGGCAGTAACGGCTTCCTCGCTTGCCAGCGCCGCCGTTTCGTGTATCATCATCGCCAGAGAGCTGAAAATAGCCTACGCCGGCCTCATCGCGCCGGCACTGGTCTGCACCCTGCTGACGGTCCCGATGGGACTGCTCACCGCCCCCCGCATCCAGGGCATCATGGGGTTGATCGGCGCCGGCGCGGGGCTTGTGGTCCTGTACTGCGCGGCCTTCCTGGCGCTCTTTGAGCGCAGGGCGGCGCGCCGGCTGTGGGCATACCTGGGACGCTCGCACAGGAACGCATCATGACCGAAGAACGGCCGTTTCCGGAATACCTGGCGCAACTGCGGGTGCTGATGCTGAACCCGCCTTTCCTACCGCGCTTCTCGCGCGCCCAGCGCAGTCCGGCGGTCACCAAGAGCGGCACGCTGTACTACCCCATCTGGCTGGCGTACGCGACCGGCGTGCTGGAGGATGCTGGCTGTCAGGTGCGGCTGATCGACGCGCCGGCGGATGGCACCACGCTGGAGCAGTTGCGCGAACTGGTCGCGACATGGCAGCCCCATCTGCTGGTCACGGATACCAGCACCCCCAGCTTTGACAGCGATATGCGGGTGGTGCAGGAGCTGAAGGCCGTTCGGCCGGCCGTGTTCTGCGTCTCCGTCGGCCCGCACGTCTCCGCCCTGCCGGACGAGGCGCTGGCAGGCGCGCCGGCGCTCGACGCCGTTGCCCGACACGAGTACGAATACACCCTGCTGGAGCTGGCAAAGACGCTGGTGGCCGGCGGGCCTCTGGAAGGGGTTGCCGGCCTTAGCTTCCGCAGGGATGGCGCCGTCATCCACAACCCCGACCGCCCCTTTATCGAGGACCTGGATGCCCTGCCCTTCGTGACGCGCGTGTATAAGACGCACCTGAACCCCCTGCACTATTTCTATGCCATCACCCCTTATCCGCAGGTGGCCATCGTCACTGGTCGCGGCTGTCCGCACCGCTGTGTGTACTGCGTCTATCCCCAGACTTTCCAGGGCCGGCGCTACCGCTACCGCAGTCCGGCCAACGTCGTGGCGGAATTCGAATACATCGCCCGCGAGCTTCCCTACATCAAGCACGTCTTTATCGAGGATGACACGCTGACCGTGAACCGCGAGCGCTGTCGCGAGCTGGCAGAGCGCCTGCGCCAGGCGCGCACCGGGCTGACCTTCACCGCCAACTCGCGCGCCGATGTGGATTATGAGACGCTGAAAGCGCTCAAAGCCGCCGGCTGTCGCATGCTCTGCGTCGGGTTCGAGAGCGGCGATGATGACGTCCTGCGCCAGATCCGCAAGGGCATCACCACCGAGCAAATGAAGCGCTTCATGCGCGATGCCCGCCGCGCCGGCATCCTGGTGCACGGCTGTTTCATGGCCGGCTGTCCAGGCGAAACCCGCCAATCTCTGGCGCGCACCCTGGAGTTGGCCAAAGAGCTGAACCCCGACACGGCGCAGTTCTTCCCGCTGATGGTTTACCCCGGCACAGAGGCCTACGCCTGGGCTGAACGCAGTGGCTATTTGCGAACGCGAGATTTCCGCCGCTGGGTGACCGAAGAGGGACTGCACAACTGCGTGGTGGACCTGCCCGGCCTGCCGGCAGAGGACCTGGTCGCCTGGTGCGACGAAGCGCGCCGGCAGTTTTACCTGCGGCCGCGCTACATCCTTTCCAAACTCACCCAGATCACGAGCCATCCGGACGAGTTCGTGCGAGTGGTGAAGGCGGCGCGCTCGTTCCTCCCCTTCCTGTTCCGGCCGCATACGCGCCGGCTGTTGAGACGCCGGCACCGCGCGACCCCCGAATAATTTGCCTTTCCCCGCCGGCGGGTGTATAATGCGGCCAACTGGTACGACCAATGAGCTGTGAGATCACACGTGCTGGAGGATTATCCCATGCCACAACTGGGTGTGCCTGAACTGATCATCATCCTGGTGATCGTGCTGATCCTGTTCGGTGCCGGCAAACTGGCCGAGGTCGGCGGTGCGCTGGGACGCGGCATCCGCGAGTTCCGCAAGGCCAGCCGCGAGGTTGAGGAAGAGGGCAAAGAGGTAGAGGCCGAAGCCAAGGCCGCCAAGGCAGAGGCTTCTAAAGAGGCCGGCGCTTCCGAGGAGAAGTAATCCCGCCGGCATCTCCCGATCCCATCCCAAGACACCAACGCCCCGTGTACCATCACCGGGATGATACACGGGGCGTGTATTACGTGTAGAGGAAGCCGGCGTCAGCTTTTGGCCGGCCGCACCGCCTCCAGGATCTTCTCCAACAGCATACCCTCCGGCGCCGCGCCCTCGATATGCACCTTCTCATTAATCACGGTGCGCGGCACGCCCTGGACATGGTATTTCTGTCCCAGGTGCGGGAACTCGATCACCTCGATGCCGTCGGCGCGCACTTTATCGCTCTCGATGGCCATGCGGTGCGCCAGGTGCACCGCGCTGGGGCAGTACGGGCAGGTCGGCGTGACGAAGACCTGCAGATGCACCGGGCTCTCCAGCTTCGCCAGCGCCTCTTTCGTCTTCTGCGAAAGCCCCGACTCCCCTTTGGAAACCGCAATCATCGTCTCGATAAGGCCCGTGAATTCATATCCCGAGGGGATACCGTAAAAACGAATGCCGTAATCCTTGGTGCCGATGATGGCGATGGCGGGGATTTTGTCAATGCCGTACGCCTCGGCCTTGTCCTTGTCGGTGACGAAGTTATAGACCTGCACGTGCACGCGCGGGGAAATTTCCCCCAGCTCCTCTACCAACTGCCGGGTCTCACGGCAGAACTGACACTCAAACTCCTGGGTGAACATGACCAGCGTCACGTCATGGACGAATTCCTGGTCGAACATCTTGCGGATGGTCTCGCGATCTTCCTTGCCAATCAGTGCCATAAGAACGCCCTCCTCTGTTTTTCATGCATACCCCGTATGGGTATTTCTACTATACCATACCCCTGGGGGGTTGTCAAATTCTGGAGAGCGCTATTCCACCAGGCGGGCGAATTCGTCGCGGGCGAAGCGCGGGAGGGGCTGGTCCCCGCCGGCATCCCTCAACCACACCCCCTCGCCCGCCGGCAGGACCTCGCCAATACAGCGCGCCGCAATGCCGGCCTCCGCCAGCAACCGCACCGCTTTCTCCGCCTGCACAGCCGGCACCGTCGCCAGCAGTGCTCCCGAGGCGATCAACCCCAGCGGGTCCAGCCCGAAGCGCTGGCACAGCGCCTGCGTCTCCGGCAGTATGGGTATCGCGTCCCGGTACACGCGCAGGCCCACGCCGGCGGCCGCCGCCAGCTCCCACAATGCCGTCGCCAGCCCCCCTTCGGTCGGGTCGTGCATGGCGTGCACATCCACATGCTGACGCAAAAGGCGCGCCTCCCGCACCACGCTGATGCCCGGTTCGTGAAGCATCTGCCGACAGCGCTGGAGAAAATCGGCGGGGAACTCGCCGGCCAGCATCTCCCCCTTCTCGCGAGCAATCAGCGCCGTGCCCTCGATAGCGATGCCCTTGGTGAGGATGAGCGCATCACCCGACCGTGCGCCGCCGGAATGCACCAGCCTGGCCGGCTCCACCTCTCCCAGCATCAGCCCCACCAGGATGGGACGCTCCAGATCATAGGTGATTTCAGTATGCCCACCGCACAACGTGATATCCAGCGCCTGGCAGGCCTCGGCGAGCTGGGCGAAGATGGATTCCGCCATTTCTGCGTCGGCAGTGCCGGCCGGCAGTAACGCTGTCACCAGGAACCACTTCGGCACTCCCCCACTGCAGGCGATATCGTTGGCGTTCACGTTGACCGCATACCAGCCGATCTCGTCCGTGGCAAAGGTGATGGGATCGGTCTTGGCCACCAGATAGCGCTCGCCGAAGTCAATGACCGCGGCGTCCTCCCCCACTCCGGGGCCGACGATGACGCGGCTGTTGGGGCGGGTGTACTTGCGGAGCAGTTCCTGGAGCAGTTCCGCCGGCAGTTTGCCCACTGGCAGAGGCTTCGCCATATGTTTCCTCCCGAAACGATACCCTTCCGTACAAGGTAAAAGGCCTCTCTCGAAGCCGAGCGAGGCCTTTTACGTCTCTCTGCGCCGCAGCGTCTCTTCTACCGGATCTCAGCAGGAGGTGACGCTACGGCGCAACGCATGTTACTATTACACATGTGTGGCATCACCTCCTTTTCCGTGGGATGGCGACGGAGGGGAAAAGGAGTGCGCCGTTGACACGCCTTTTCACACCTGACCCCATTATCGCACAGAATCCGCCGGCTGTCAATACCGTACGCCGGCCGCGCTTGCTCACCAGGACGCTTGCCCGCCCATCAGCTCACTTGGGGTACGTCTGGGCCAGATAGCGCACGACCGCTTCGATTTCCTGGGCGGACAGTGCGGCGCCCTTCCCCACCATCCGCTCGACCGTGGCTTTCCACTCCGCCTCACTCTTGCGGGACTGCCGCACGCGATCCAGGGAATGGCATCTGGTGCACCGCTCCTCCAACAGCTTTTGGCCGTCCAGGGCCGGCG
>JAPWUQ010000136.1 GCA_028275445.1 Anaerolineae bacterium
GCGGCGCAGAGGGCCACTTCCTGGCCCTCTTTGGTGTCGGTCAGCCAGGAGCGCACCTGGATGGTGTTGACCACCATATTGCGGTGGGTGAGCATAGCGCCCTTGGAGACGCCAGTCGTGCCGCCGGTATACTGGAGCAGGGCCAGGTCCTCCTGGTCTATATGGACGGGTTCCGGTTTGGCCGGCGCCTTCGCCAGGAAATCCTGGAACCAGATGTTGCCCGGGCGCTCCGGCAGTTTGAGATAGTGTCCTTCTTTCTTCTCCACCGCCAGGGAGAAGAGCAGTTTGAGCGGCGCGGGGAAGTATTCTTTGATGTTGGTGACGATGACATGGCGCAGAGGGGTATGCGGACGCGCCTTTTCCACGTCAGGGAAGTTGCGGGTCAGGGTCACCATGACCTGAACGCCGGCATCGCGCAACTGGTACTCGATCTCCCGCGCCACATACAGGGGGCTGGTGGCCACAACCACACCGCCGGCCTTCAACGTGCCGTAGAAGGCGATCGGGAACTGGGGGCAGTTGGGGAGTTGGATGGAGACCCGGTCTCCCTTTTTCACGCCCAGGCTCTGGAGGCCGGCGGCGAACCGGTCGGCCAGTTGCCCCAGCTCCCGATAGGTGATGGCACGGGTAAGCAGTCGGGAGCCCACGGCCGCGCCGAAGATCATGGCCGGCCGGTCCGGGAAACGCTCCACAGTGTGGTCCAGCAGTTCGTGCAGTAAGTAGGGTGGGTAGTCGATGGTGTGGGGCACCCCCTCCTCATAGAACCGCAACCAGGGCTTTTCCATCCTTTCGCCTCCTTACGCTTGGTGACGACCATGTCCCGAATACTACAGGAGCCGCATGGCTCCAAACCCTCCTCTTTGAGGCCGGCATCGGGCGATGAAGCAGGGGGAGCGAGCCTCCAGTATGGTTGGGTGCGGTGAAGCGGGATGATGGAATCCTGTACGAACGGTCCGCAGCCAGAGGCGGAGAGGTGCCGGCAAAACAGGCGGACAGTAGCCCCCGCCAGACAGAAATATCCGCGAATATGCAGGCGACAGCCGGGATCGCGCGCCCAAGGATAGAGTTGACACTTTCAATATAGCAACTTTTGCAGTGCGTGTCAAGCCTTTTTCCACAGGGTTTTGCAAAGTGCGGAAGGCCCTGCGGGTCTCACCTGGTGGGCCGGCGGATCTCTCCGACATTCCCCTTGCCCCAAATATTGACTTTTTCCCCAAACCGGTGCATAAATCGGTGTAGTGTCCATAATCAGCGTCGACCCTCTGAAGGTCAAGGAGGCTGTATATCCATGAACAAGTCCACTTGGGAATGCCCCGCTTGCGGTGAAGAGATCGAGGCCGGCGTAGACCACTGCCCCTACTGCGAACAATCCCTCTGCCCCGAATGCGGCGCCGCGCTGGACGAGTCCGACGCGGTCTGTCCCAACTGCGGTGCGGAATTCGATTTCCTCTGCCCGGAATGCAACGGGATAGTGAGCCCTGAGGATACCGAATGTCCCCACTGCGGCCTGAAATTCGCCTTCGTCTGCCCGACCTGCGGGGCCGAGGTGCTCATGGGTGAGGAAGAGTGCCCCGAATGCGGCCAGCTCGTCTGCCCGCGCTGTGGCGCCGCCATGGAAGAGGACGAGCTGAAATGCAGTGCCTGCGGCTATGAGTTCGTCTACACCTGCCCGCAGTGCGGCGCCGAAGTCGCCGCGGATGCCGAAGAATGCCCCAAGTGCGGCCTCATCTTCGAGGAATGGCTCGAGGAGCTGGAGGAGGAAGAGGAGGACTAGCGGTCTTGCTCCTCACCTTCCCAAATGTATCTCGGCCCACCCGCTCCCGCAGGTAATATCCTGCGGGGATGTTTTTCACCGGGAAATCCCCCGGGTATGACAAGGCCTCCGCTCGTAGCGCAGGACGTTGGGAAAGCTTGCCTCCATGCGCACTGCTTCAACGCCCTCAACAACGTGCCTTTCGACAGCTTGCGCGCTCAATGGTATAATGGGGCCGGCATCCCACTTGTGCGGAGGTCCGCATGAAGATGTTTGACCTGGTCATCCGAGGCGGCACCGTCGTCACCCCCGCCGGCATCGCGCGCGCCGACATTGGCATCGAGGACCAACGCATCGCGGCCATCGGCACCGATCTTCAAGGCCGCGAGGAACTGGACGCCCGAGGCATGTATGTCCTCCCCGGCCTGATTGACGTCCATGTGCACCTGCAGATGCCCGCCGGCGATATTGTCACCACCGATGACTTCTTCACCGGCACCATGGCGGCGGCCTGCGGCGGCACCACCACCATCATAGACTTTATCGAACAACTGCCCGGCGAATCACCGCGCGCTGCCGCCGGCGCCCGCCGCGCCGAGGCCGATGGGAAGGTGGCGGTGGATTACTCCCTGCACCTCACCGGCAACAGCAGCGCGCCGGCGTTCCTGGAGGAGATCGCCGCCCTCGCCGGGGAAGGCTACACCAGCCTGAAGCTCTACACCACCTACGCCGATATAATGGTCGAGGACAAGGATATCCTGTGCCTGCTGGAGACCTGCAAGTCCCACGGCCTTCTGCCCATCGTCCATGCGGAGAACGATGCCATCATCGCCTATGAGCAGACGCGTTTGCTGGCCGCCGGCCTGACCGCGCCGCGCTATCATCCCCACAGCCGGCCCTGCACCGCCGAGACGGAGGCGGTCCAGCGCGTGCTTGCCCTGGCCGCGACTGTCGATGTGCCCGTGTACTTCGTCCATATCTCCTGCGCCGAGAGCCTGGAGGCGATCGAGCGCGCCCGCGCCGCCGGCCAGACCGTATACGTCGAGGTTACGCCCCAGCATCTGCTCCTGGATGAGCAGGCGTATGACCAGCCGGACTTTGAAGGGGCAAAATACTGCTGTGCGCCGCCCCTGCGCGCCCGCCGGCATCTGGACGCGCTCTGGCGGGGCCTGCAGTGGGGCAGGGTGCAGACCGTCGCCACCGACCACTGCCCCTGGGATTTCGCCACCCACCGCCAGCGCGGCCGGGATAACTTCACCCTGATCCCCAACGGACTGCCGGGCATCGAGACCCGCGCCCTGCTGTTGTATCATTTCGGGGTCAATGCCGGCCGCATCTCCCTGCCCCGCTTCGTCGAGCTGTGCGCCACCATGCCGGCGCTTCTCTTTGGCCTGGCGCCGCGCAAGGGGAACATCGCCGTCGGGGCGGATGCGGACCTCGTGCTGTGGGATCCGGGGCGGGAAATCACCCTGTCCGCCAGCTCGCTCCATCAGCGCGTGGACTACTGCCCCTATGAGGGCTGGCAAGTGCGCGGCGCCCCGGATACCGTCCTCCTACGCGGCCAGGTCATCGTGCGCCATGGACAGTTTGTCGGTGCGCCGGCCATGGGGAGGTTTGTGCCGCGCGCGCCCTTCTCTCCTCTTCCGGGGAGACCTGACCGATGAACGCGCCGCTGGATTGGATCTCGGTGTTGATCGGGTGCACCGGCGTCGGGCTTTTGGCGCTCGCCGCCGGCATGGTCGCCTTGGTGCTCTGGCAGTCGCGAAGAATAGAAGCAAAGCGCCGGCAGAAAGACGGCCAGCCCGATGATGAACAGCGGCGGATATGAGCGCCAACCAGAATGGAACGATAGCAGAGCATGGAGGGAAGGAAGATGCGGGAGCTCTGGGAAACGGAACGTCCGATCGTGGCGATCACGATGGGGGATGCCGCCGGCATTGGGCCGGAAATCGCCGTGCGGGTGCTGTGCGACGTGGGGACATACCGGCTCTGCCGGCCGCTCATCGTCGGCGACGCCTCGGTCATCCAGGCTGTGCTGGACGGCATGCGCCTGAACTTCGCCGTCCATCCCATCGCCACCGTGGGGCAGGCGCGCTTCGAACCGCGCTATCTGGATGTGCTGGACCTGCACAATATTGACATGGGGCAACTGAAGAAAGGGATGGTGGACCCTATGGCCGGCGCGGCCGCCTACCAATACATCATCACGGCCGCGGACCTGGCCATGCAGGGAGAAGTGGACGCCGTTGTCACCTGTCCCATCTGCAAAGAGGCCCTCAATCTGGCCGGCTATGAATACCCCGGCCACACGGAGATCTTCGCTGAGCGCACCGGCGCCCGCGAGTACGCCATGATGATGAGCGCCGGCGCCCTGCGGGTAGTGATCATCAGCACCCATCTGCCCCTGCGCGCCGCACTGGACCTCATCAGCCAGGAACGCATCCTGACCGCGGTGCGGCTGGCAGATGAGCTGGGCCGGCTGTTGGGCATGGGCGTGCCGCGCATCGCTGTCCCTGGGCTGAACCCCCACGCCAGCGAAGGGGGCATTTTCGGGAGCGAGGAGCTGGAGATCATCATTCCGGCCATCCGTCAGGCCCAGGCAATGGGCTTCCAGGTCAGCGGCCCCTTCCCCGCGGACATGGTCTTTTACCGCGCTGTGCAGGGAGAGTTTGATTTCGTCATCGCGCTGTACCACGATCAGGGGTTGATTCCCATCAAGCTGTTGGGGTTCGGCGCCGGCGTCAATGTCACGCTGGGCCTGCCGATTGTGCGCACCTCTGTGGACCACGGCACCGCCTTCGACATCGCCTGGCAGTTCCGCGCCAGCGCCTGCAGTCTCACCGAGGCTATCCGCTGGGCCGTGCAGTTAAGCAAGGCCCGACAGCGGGCGCGAGCCGGCCGGATGCCGGCGCAATAATTCATCGCCACAGGAGGTTGGACAAACCATCATGCCGCGACCCTGGATTATCGTGCATTGTCTGATGAGCGTGGACGCCCGCCTGACCACTGCCCGCCGGCTGGAGACCCACTGGGAGGAAATCGCTCCGACCGCTGTGCATGAATACTACCGCCTGGCCAGACACCTCGGGGTGCAGGGCATCCTGACCAGCGCTTCCCTCATCTCCCTGGCGGAGCACACCCTCGCCGAGCGGGATATCGTGGCCTCGGACCCGCGGCAGTTGGCGCCGGCCATCGTCGTGCCGGACAACCGCGGCCGCATCAACTGGACGCTCATCAAGCGCAAGCCCTGGTTCCGCTCCGCCGTGGCCCTTTGTTCCAAGAAAACCCCGAAGGACTACCTGGAGTACCTGGACGAGGAAGGCATCCATTACATCGTGGCCGGCGAGGAACACGTGGACCTCGAGGCGGCGCTGGATGCCCTTTGGGAACGCTACCGCATCGGCATGCTGGCGTGTCTGGGCGGCGCCCAGTTGACCGGCGCGCTCCTGCGGCGCGGCCTCATTGACGAAATCAGCGTAGTCATCGCGCCCCTGGCTATCGGCGGCACGACCACCCCCACCCTCTTTGAGGCCAGCGACCTTACGGGCCTTCATCAAATCCTGCGGCTCCGGCTGTCGCACTTCATGGGGCTGGAAGGCGGCGCGGTCTGGCTGAGGTATGAGGTGATCCCCAAGGAGTAGCCGGCCTAGTGCCGGGGCGCTTCCGCCAGCGAGCGCTTCCCCGTCCAGGGCGTGATAATGATCGGCACGCCCTTGGGATTCCAGAAGGTCAGCCAGCGCGCTTCATCGGGGTGAATGCGGATACATCCGTGGGAAACGGGATAGCGGCCCAGCGCATCCAGCTCCAGGTAAATGCGCTGACCGTTCTCGTCGAAGATATAGGGCGCGCCGTGGATCATGATGCGCCCGTGATCATCGAACAGGTACCAGGCATAATCCGCATAGGTGCCGTACGAGTAAAAAGTGCCCACATATTCCCCCACCACACCGCGCCAGGCCTTGGTGCCGTGGTTCTGGGGATCGCCGGTACTGCACGGAATGGCCCGGATCTCCACCCCATTCTCAAAGATGTACATGTACTGCTGGTCCTGGTCCACCAAAATGGCGCGGCCGGTCTTAGGGACCTCGGCGGCCGCCGGCGAGGAATAGGTCGGGGTTGGCGCCGGCGTGGGCTGTGCCGCCATCACCGTCGCGGTGGGAGTGGGCGGGACAGCGTCGCTCTGCGCGGACATATCCACCGCCGGCGTGGGCGTGAAGGTCGGCTTGGGTGTGCGGGTCGGCAGGGGCGCCAACGTATACGGCTGGGGAGCACACCCGGCCAGCATCACTACTGCGCTCAACAACAGGAATATGACTGCGGCCGTCCGCCTTCTCTGGTCGGCCGGCTGTATCCTGGTCATGGGCGATTTCTCCAGAACATTGATCTAGTACTGCGGGAACGCGTGCCCGGCATACGCAAGCAGGCTCAGCCGTCCTGCTCCCCCTGCCCTTCTGCCGGCGGTTCCGGCGCGGCAGAAGCGGCTTGTCCTTCCTGCTCGGCGATGGCGAGAGGCTCCTCGGGAGGAGCGGCCGGCGCCGGGTACGGTTCCGCCCTCTGCTGGCGCCAATACAGCACCACCGCGCCGCCTATGACGAACAGCACCGAGAGGAGGCGCGAATAGCTGAAATCGGTGCCCGGGATGCGGGGCTGATCCGGGCGGAAAAACTCGATGATGAAACGGCCGATGCCGTGCAGGATGAGATAGGCCCCGAACACCGAGCCTACTTTCCAGCGTTCGCCCAGCCGGCGAAGCAGGTACATCAACAGCCCGAAGGCCAGCAGGTCATAGATCGTCTCGTACAAGAAGGTCGGATGGAAGCGGGTGCTCAGCGGGAAGCGGGTCAAGTCATCGTACGGCGGGATGCGGTGCTGAGCGTCAATGGGAATGCCCCACGGCAGTGTGGTGGGCGGGCCGTACAGTTCTTGATTGACATAGTTTCCCCAACGGGCGAGTCCCTGCCCCAGCAGGACGCCCGGCGCGACGAAATCCAGATACATCCAGAAATTCAGCCCCTTGGCGCGGCAGAACAGGATGATGGTCACCAGGCCGGCCAGCAGGGCGCCGAAGATATTCAGCCCGCCGGCCCGCACGTTGAGAATCTGGACGGGGTTCTGAAGGTAATATGGATTGCCGCCGAGGGTGGCTGTGATGACGTACCACAGGCGCGCCCCGATGATGCCCACGAAAACCACCAGGACGAACATGTCCCAGATGGGTTCCGGGTTCTGACCGCGCCGGCGCGCTTCATAGGTGGCGTAAAAGGTCGCCGCCAGCACGCCGATGACGATAGAAATGCCGTACCAGGTAAATTCCAGGGTCCAGCCCAGGAACGGCAGTGGAACGCGCAGTGCCACGGGGTCCATGAGATAATCTGCCTCCCTACGCCGGCCAGGTTTTCGGCTCCGGCCGGCCTTGGGAGCATTGTAGCCAGAAGCAGGGTTCGCGTCAAATACGCTGTGGGGTGCCGGCGCAGGCACTTTGCATGCTTTGACCGCCGGCGCGCAATGCGCTACAATATATGTACATCCTGTTTTGGTCGGAGTGCGGCTATGCCCATATATGAATATCGCTGTCCGGACTGCGGGGCGGTGTTCTCGAAGATGCGCCCCATGAGCCAGGCGGATGCGCCGGTGGAATGCGAGCGGTGCGGGAAGCAGAACGCCCGGCGCCTGCTGTCGCGCATTGCGGCGGTGCGCCGCGGGGACGGTGCCGGCGCGGGCGGCGGAGGATGCGCCGGCTGTAGCTCC
>JAPWUQ010000137.1 GCA_028275445.1 Anaerolineae bacterium
GGGTTGGTCTGGCTGGCCGTGCGCGACCTGGAGCTGGCCAGCAAGATTTGCTTCGTGCTCTTCGGCACCCTGACCGTGCCGGCGGTGTACCTGCTGTGCCGGCGCCTTTACGACCGGCCGACGGCGCTGGTCGCCTCCGCCCTGGTCGCCGTTTCGCCGGCGCTGACCTCGTACACCTTTTTCTATGGCAGTATGACCGAACCGCTGTATTTCTGCCTCCTGTTCTGGGCCATATATATCAGTGTGGTCGCCATGGAGGAGGGACGCTGGCCGGCCTATGCGCTGGCCGGCGTGCTGTTCGGACTAGCCTACCTGACCCGCCCGGAAGGGTGGCTGTGGCTGGCGGTCACGGCCGTTTTTCTGGGCGTGGTCTTCATCGTCGAGCGCAGGCCGGCGCGCCGCTCGCTGGCCGGCATGGGCATCCTGCTGGCCGGCTTTCTGCTGGTCGCGTTCCCGTATCTGTTATACCTCCGCCGGCATTTGGGCTACTGGACGTTGACGGGCAAGTCCTGGATGGCGTATGTCCAACAGCTCACCCTCGCGGAAGGGAATTACGTGGAGTTTGACCGCATGAGCTGGGCGCTGGATTCCTCCGGTCATGAGGTCATGTACCATTCTGCCGAGAAGTTCACCCGCCACAGCCTGCTGGGGGAATTCCTGAACGACCCGCTGACCTTCGTCCGACATACCGTGCAGGACCTGCGGGAGCTGGACAGCATTTTCCTGTCCAAGCGCGTGCTCCCGTTCTTCCTCCTGCCCTTCATCGGATTGGGGTTGTTCCGCGCCGGCTGGAACGGGAGGCGGCTCCGCCAGGAGCTCTACCTCATGGCACTGGTGCTGGCCACCTCGGCGGCGCTGGTGGTGTTCACCACTCAACTGCGCTTTTACCTGGGGACGCTGATCGTTCTCCTGGTATGGGCCGGCCGCGGGCTGGTGGAGTTCTCCCGCTGGGCCGGCGAGACGCTGGCGCAGTGGATGCGGCCGGAGAAGGCCGACCGCTGGGCGCGCGGCGCGCTGGTGGTGGGCGCGGTGCTCATCTGCGCCTATTACCTGGCGGTCCAGCCGGCGGCCGTGCGGGACGGCCTGGCCTATCAGCATTTCTACTATAAAGATGTCGGGGAATGGCTCAAAGCAAACAGCGCGCCGGATGCCCGGATCATGTCGCGCGGGGCCATCGTCGCCATCCATGCCGAGCGCTTCTGGGTGCCCTTCCCCCATGCCAGCTATGCGGAGGTACTGCGCTTCGCACGGGAGAACGGCGTGGATTACCTGGTGGTCAACCAGCATGAGTTCGAAGTGATGCGGCCGCAACTGGCCTTTCTGGCCGACCCGTCCCAGGCGCCGGCGGAGCTGGAACCCCTGCTGATCCACCACAGCGATCAGGGGCTGACGGTGGTCTACCGCCTGAAGGGAGGGCCATGAGCAAGGCAAGGGTATTGCTGATTCAACCGCCGGCTCTGCCCGGCACAACGGTGAACCGCGAAGGGGCCGCCGGCTTCGGCAATCAGTACCCACGGGAGGGGGCCTTCCTCTATCCGCCCCATACGCTGGCCACCTGTGCGGCGGTGCTGAAGGCCGCCGGCTATCTCCCCGCCGTCCTCGATGCGGCGGCGGAGCGGCTCAGCCCCCGCGAGGCCCTGGAGCGGGCCGCCGGCTGGGACCCGGGATATCTGGTGGTGCAGGTGTGCTGGCCGGCGTGGGAGGCGGACCTGGCCTTCTGTCGGGCGGCGCGCGCCCGCTTCCCTGGCGTGCCGCTGATCGTCGTCGGCACCATCCTGCGGCATGGGGATTTCGCCCGGGGCGCCGCCGGCGCGGCCGATATGGTGCTGGTGGGGGAGCCGGAACAAGCCCTGCCGGCGGCCCTCGAGCGGGTCCGGCCCCTGACGCAGGGGCCGGCGCCGGTCGTGCCGGCGGTGGAGCTGGCCCCCCAGCAGTACGATGCCGAAAGCTACCTGCGGGATATCGAGTCCCTGCCCCCGCCGGCGTGGGAGCTGACGCCCTGGAAACGTTATGGCTTTCTGAGTGTGCTCAGCTCTCGCGGCTGTGACCAATCCTGCGTCTACTGCCCGTACGTGGTGGGGTGGGGCCGCAGGTTCCGGGCATGGGGGCCGGCGCGGGTGCGGGAGGAACTGCGCTGGCTGGCGGAGCGGTTCGCACCACCGCGGGTCATGTTCCGCGACGCGGTGTTCGGGAGGGATCGCGGCCGCGCCGCCGGCATCTGCGAGGCCATCCTGCGCTGGCAAGTGCGTGCGAGCTGGGAGTGCGAATCGCGGCCGGAGCATTTCGACCCGGAGCTGGTGCGCCTGATGGGGCGCGCCGGCTGCGCGCGTGCCAAGATCGGCCTGGAAAGCGTGGAGCCGGCGCGGCTGGCCGCGCTGGGCCGCGTCGGCGACGTCTCGCAGGCGGAGATGTATGTGGAGGCGGCGCGCCAGGCGGTGGCCGGCTGTCGGCATGCCGGCATTCGCTCCCATGTCTACGTCATGGTCGGTTGGAAGGATGCGCTCCCCGGGGAGATCGAGCGGCTGGGGGCCTTCCTGCAGGAACTGGGGGCGGATGATGTGAGCATCAAGCCGGCAGAGGTCTATCCATTGACCACCTGGGAGGGATGGGCGCCGGTGGATGCGGAGGCGGGGGCGCGGCAGGCCGAGGGGTTGGCGCGCATCCTGCCCCCGCCGGCGCGGAAACCGCGCGGCTCGCTCCTGCGGCGGGCGATGGCGGTGTTGCGGAGGAACCTGGGGTGAGAGCATTGGTCACTGGGGCAACGGGGTTTGTCGGGATGTGGGTGGCCCGGTTCCTGCTGGAAGAGGGCACGCAGGTGCGGGTGCTGGTGCGGCCGGGGAGCGATCGGCGCAACCTGGCCGGCCTGGACGTCGAGATCGCGGAGGGGGACCTGCGCGACCCCGATTCGCTGGCGGAGGCGCTGGCCGGCTGTGAGGAGCTGTATCACGTAGCGGCCCTGTACAGCACCCGAGAGGAGGATGGCCCGCTGATGTACGAGGTCAACGTGGGCGGCACCAAGGCCCTGCTGAAAGCGGCGCGGCGCGCCGGCGTGCGCCGGGTGGTGCACACCAGCACCATCGGCACGATCGGCCGGCCGGCGGACGGCTCTCTGCCCACGGAGGAGACGGAGTTCAACCTCTGGGAGCAGGGGAGTCATTATGCCCGCTCCAAATACCTGGCGGAGACATTGGCGCTGTCCATGGCGCAGGAGGGCCTGCCGGTGGTGGTCGTGAACCCCTGCGCGCCGGTGGGCGCCGGCGATCTCAAGCCCAGCAGTACCGGCCAGCGCATCGTGGACTACCTGAACGGACGGGCACCGTCGTACCTGGAGGGGGGCATCAATTTCATCTCCGTGCGGGATGTGGCCGCCGGCCATATCCTGGCGGCGCGGCGCGGCCGGCCTGGCCAGCGCTACATCCTGGGCAACGCCGCCGGCAACCTGATGCGGGAGGATTTTTACCGCCTGATGGAGCGGGTGAGCGGAGTGCGGCCGCCGCGAGGGCGCTCCCGCAACCCCCTGCGCTGGCTGCGCGGGGCTTCGCGTGCGGGGCGGGGGTATCAGCCGCCGGCGCTGACCTGCAACCCGGCGCGCGCTATCCGCGAGCTGGGCCTGCCGCAGACCCCCCTGGAGGAAGCTTTCGCCGAGGCGGTGGAATGGTTCCGGCAGAACGGCTATGTGCGCTGACATCCCTGTGAAGCGAGGAATATTCATGGCACGGCGTGCTCTGCGTCTGGTGCTCAAGTCATTGATGAGCCTGTCCGATTGGCCGGCGCTGGGCCGGCTGTGCGTCGGCATCGCCGGCTGGCTGGCCGGCCCTTACAAGGACCGCCGCATCCTGGCCCAGGTGACCCGTAAACCGTATATCTCGCCGAAGGCACAGATCGCCTGCCGGCGTCTGGAAATCGGGGCCAACTGTTTCATTGACGATTATGTGACCATTTTCAGCCATGCGGACGGGGGAAAGGTGGTGCTGGGGGAGCGCGTGCACATTTACCGCGGCACCATCATCGAGATCGGCGCCGGCGGCAGTGTCTACATCGGGCATGATACGCACATCCAATCGAACTGCAATATCAAAGGCTTTCTGCGCGACACGCGCATCGGCGCCCACGTGCAGATCGCGCCCGGCTGTGGCTTCAGCCCTTATGAGCACGGCTTCGAGGACCCGGACCGCTCCATGCGGGAACAGCCCATCACCAGTAAGGGGGATATCGTTATCGGGGATGATGTCTGGCTGGGGCTGGGGGTCAAGGTGCTGGACGGCGTGACCATCGGGGACGGCGCGGTGATCGGCGCCGGCGCAGTGGTCACCCGCGACGTGCCGCCGCTGGGCATCGCCGTGGGGGTGCCGGCGCGCGTTATTGGCATGCGCGGTCAGCGGAAGGAGGAAAGCTAGCTCCATGGGCCGGCGGGATGCGGTGCGGGAAGCGGCCGTCCTGTTGCTGTTCCTGGCCCTCGCCGCGGCCATGACCTGGCCGTTGGCGCGGGAGCTGGAGCGCGCCGTGGTACAGCCGGCGGAGGATCCCCAGCTCAATAGCTGGATCATGGCATGGGATGCCCATGCCCTGCTGACGGAGCCGGCCCATCTCTTTCAGGGCAACATCTTCTACCCCTATCCCTACGCCCTGGCCTATTCCGAGCACCTGCTGGGCAGTGCCGTATTGGGCCTGCCGTTCCAACTGCTCTGGCGGAATGCCGTCGCCGTGCACAACCTGCTGGTGCTCCTGTCGTTCGCCCTGTCGGGCTTCGGCGCCTATTTGCTGGGCCGCCGGCTGAGCGGGAGCCGCGCCGCCGGCCTGATCGCCGGCCTGGTCTTCGCCTTCTGCCCCTACAAAATGGGCCAGCTTCATCATTTCCAGAACCTGAGCGCTCAGTGGATGCCCTTTGCCCTGTTGTTCCTGGAGCGGGTCGTGCGGCAGGGGCGCCGGCGGGACATGTTCCTGCTGGGGCTGTTCATCGTCCTGCAGGGCCTTTCCAGCGTCTACTATACCCTGTTCCTGGCGGTCGGGCTGGTCATTGCCGCCGCCATCATGCTCCTCGGGCAGTGGTGGGGCGCGTGGCGGGTCGCGGCGCGCCGGCTGGGTGCGCTGGCGCTGACCGGCCTGCTGGCCGGCGCCGTCCTGGTGCCGGTCTACCTGCCGTATGCCCGCGCCGCGGAACTGCTGGACGCCGGCCGCTCCCTCAGCTACGTGACCCAGCTCTCGCCGGATGCGCTGAACTATCTGGCGGCGCCGGCGGGCAATCTGCTGTACGGGACGCTGACGGCACCCTGGCGCAAGGAGCCGGAAGGGGCCTTGTGGCCGGGGTTGCTGGCGCTCCTGCTGGCCGGCGCCGGCCTGTGGGCCGGCCTGCGTGCCCGGTCGCGCGCTGTGCGCATCTGGTGCTGGACCCTGCTGGCGCTGGCGCTGACCGCCGGCGTCCTCTCCCTGGGGCCGACCATTCACCTGGCCGGCAGGGCACTGGTGCGCGGGCCGTATATCCTGTTGTGGCGCTATCTGCCTGGCTTTCAGGCGGTGCGGGTGCCGGCGCGCTTCGCCGTGCTGGTGATGCTGGGCCTGGCAGGGCTGGCGGCAGTGGGCATGGGGCACCTGTTGGGCGATGGGCGAGCGCGCTGGCGCCGACTGGCCGGCGGCGCGGCGGCGCTCCTCATCGTGCTGGAGTATTGGAGCGCGCCTCTGCCGCTGGCGCAGGCATATACCGCGTCGCCAACGCCGGAGGTGTACCGCTGGCTGGCGGAACAGCCGGCGGACGTGAGCGTGTTGGAACTGCCCATTGACGTGTACCCCGCCTTCTCCCATGATATCCTGTACCTGGGCCAGTCCACGCGGCATTGGCGCCGGCTGGTCAACGGCTACAGCGGTATATTCCCCCCAGGGTACCTGGCGCTGAGCAAGATGATGCAGGACTTCCCCAGTCAGGAGACGGTGGATGTACTGCGCCGGCTGGGGGTGGATTACGTCATCGTGCACCGCGATCAACTGCCCCCAGAGCAGTTGGAGCGCTTCACGCCGGATTTCTACACGGAGCTGGAGGGGCTGACCTGGGCCGGCGTCTTTGGGCCGGCCTGGGTCTACCGCCTGACGCCGCCCGACGCCGATTTCTCACGCTTCACGCTTGGCTCGCCGGCGGCGCGCCCCTTCCTGCTGGGGGGCTGGTCCCCCTTCGATGACCGGATAGCGGGCCGGCCGGCGACCTGGAGCATCGGCGACAAGTCCTATCTGCTGGTGCCGATCTGGGATCAGGCCCGCTCCGTGGTGCTGGGCGTGCAGTCCGCCGCGGACCAGGTGCACTGCCGGCTCACATGGGACGGGCGATCGCTGGGCGAATGGCATTTCTTCGGAGGAGCGGAGACCTATTACAGCCTGCCCCTGCCGCGCCGGGCGGGGCCTGGGCTGTACATCTTGGGATGGGACTGCGCCGGCGGAAAGGCGGAAGCACATGCCCGCGCCATCGGTGAAACGGGGGTGGAAGCGCCGGCCGACCTGGCGGTGGTCGCCGCCGGCCGGGATGCCGGCGATTATGCCGCGATCTACCTGGAGGGGAAACAGTATCTGGTGGCCGAGGAGTGCCGCTCCTGCATGGAGGTGCTGGCCCTGCCGCCGGGAGACCATACGGCGCCCCTGTGGCGGGTGGCGGACCTGGCGGTGCCGGCGGAGCGCTTCTCCCTGGCGGAGTGGCTGATGGCCCTGCCGGATGGGACGGTCATCGCCGCGGCCGGCCGCGCCGGCGCCGGCGTCTCTCTCGACTTAATCCGCGCCCTGGCCCATTACGGCGGCTCGGGCCGCATGGTGAAGGACGTGGGTCAGGCTTATCTGCTCATCGGGGTGCGCGGTGCCCTGCTCGGCACGGCGGTAGAACGAGCATGTGATGAAGGGTGCTGGGAGTACCTGGGGGCACCTTGGCCGGACCGCCGGCTGGCCGTCAGCCGGGTGGAGGCGGTGCGGTGAAGCGGGAAAAAACCGCCGGCTGGCTGGGCCTACTGCTGGCCGCCGTTTTCCTGCTGGCCGGCTGGCTCACCCTGGGACAGTACGGCATCACCTGGGATGAGCCGGAGAATTTCCTGGCCGGCGAGCTGTACTGGCAGTTCTGGCGCACTGGGGACGCCCGCTGGCTGGACTTCGAGGGGCTGAAAAATCAGTGGGCGGAGGCGGACCAGAAACCCTATTTTTACGTCTATACCATTGGCCGGCAGGAGCGGTACCCGCCCTTTGCGAACACCGTCTCCGCGATAGGGGCATGGGCACTGCACGAACGGGCCGGCTGGCTCGACCCCATCACCGCCCATCATGCGGCCGTACCGCTGTTCGGCGCGCTGGGGGTGTGGGTCACGTTTCGCTTTGCCTGGGAGCGCCGGCGCCGGCTGAGCGAGGCCCTGCCGGCGGCGCTGATGCTGGCGGCGTTCCCGCTGTACTGGGCGCATGCCCATAACAACATCAAGGACGTGCCCATGGCGGCGCTCTTCGCGGCAGTGCTGTGGGCCGGCTGG
>JAPWUQ010000138.1 GCA_028275445.1 Anaerolineae bacterium
GAGAAGTCCCACCGCCACCATGCGATCCTCCACGGCGAGCGGGATGCCCAGCATGGTCCGCACGTTCCACCGTCGGCAGGTTTGGATGATCTCGTCATCCGGCCCGGGCGTGCTTTCCTGGTATATTGTTGGCCGGCCGGCGGCGGCTACTTTGCGTGTGAAAACAGTGTTCGAAAGCGGCAGTGGATACCGCAACGATTCGCGGACATTGGGGTCTTGGGCGGGAGGAAAGGCGTCGATATCGCCCCACAACAGGCCGGCGGTGCGCTCCTCGTTCAGGACATAGAGCATACCATGTTCGGTGCCAAGGGACGCTTTCAGGCTCTGGATGACCAGGTCAATCTGCTGTTCGACGGAGAGGGTGCGGCTGGCGCGGCGGATGATGTCGAGGACGAACGCCAGGCGGGCGCGCTGTTCCTCGAGCTGGTGGTTGAGCTGGCCGGCGTAGTAATCTACGACCAGGGCGACAAATTTGCGGATGTAGTACTGCAGTTCGGGCAGGATGTCGCGGTACAGCGTATCGCCGGCGCCCTGGAGCACCTCTTTGCACAGCGTCTCCTGCAGGAGCAAGCCCGATTCGATCAACTCGCTCACCGGGACGCCCAGCGCCAGATATCTCTGGCGCGGTTCATCGAAAATCCAGGCGGGGATGTCCCGTGGGTTGTGGATCAGCGAGAGGATGAGTTCGATGGCGACCTGATTGAAGTAGGCGATCTGCTCGATACTGCACTGACCGTAGCGCGTATGGGGCATCTCGCGCTGGATCAGCTCCGCCCATCGCTGGGCGATGACGTTCCTCTGTTCATCGAGGAGCACAGCGAGATTCATAGGAATCTCCTTGGCTCTGGAGACCTTCCCCGCGGGTGCATGGCCGGCCCAGCCGGACGCGTGCTCTCACCCCTGGCCGCTGGCCCGGTGTCCAGCGTGCCGTGTATCTGCGTCTCAGTATATGGACTTTCCCGCAATATGTCAATGTCTGCATCTGGGTTCGGATGTCAGCCATCTGGCAGGTGATTGTTCCCCAAACCTGACGTTGACAAGTTTGCCAGGTTATGATACACTTATAGTGGATTAGTTGAAGCTTTATTTCGTCAAGTGAATATTTACACCTCAGCGCGAGAGAGAGCCGGCCCGGCCGGCCGCCGAAGGGGAATGGCACGCGCACCTGCTAAACTCTCAGGCAAAAGGATCGCGTTGAGGCGCACTCTGGAGAGCTGGCGCCGCGCGACGTGGGCGCCACACCGAAGGGGCAACCCCAGCTTCTTATGCCACATACCACCTCTGGGGAAATCTCTCAGGTCCAGGGACAGAGTGGGATACAGGTGCAGGTTTCCTGTTCCCACTTTTTGTTTGGAGCGGCTGAGGGGTTTCGCCGGCAGTCCTGCCGGCTGACGATAACGGCAGACGTATCCCGAACCATTTTTCACAAAGGAGGGTTACCGATGTACAAGAAGCTCTTTATCCCTGGCCCGACCCATGTGCGCGAGGAAATCCTGCAGGCGCAGGCCGTGCCGATGATCGGCCACCGCTCCAAAGAGTACTCCGACCTGCAGGCGGCGGTCACCCCAAAGCTCCAGCAACTGCTCTACACCACCCAACCGGTCTTCCTTTTCACCTCTTCCTCTACGGGTGCCATGGAGGCGGCCATCCGCAACTGCGTGGGGAAGAAATGCCTCAACACCATCTGCGGCGAGTTCTCCCGCCGCTGGCATGAGATCACCAAGGCCAACGGCAAAGAGTGTGATGTCATTGAAGTGCCGCTGGGCAAGGCGATCCTGCCCGAGATGATCGATGAGAAGCTGGCCACCGGCGAATACGACGCGGTGACGGTGGTGCACAACGAGACCTCCACCGGCGTGATGAACCCCATTGAGGAAATCGCCGAGGTGATGAAGAAGTACCCGGACGTCATGTTCCTGGTGGATTCGGTCAGCTCCATGGCCGGCGTGAAGATCGAGTTCGACCGGCTGGGGATCGACGTCCTGCTGGCCGGCGTGCAGAAGTGCTTCGCCCTGCCGCCCGGACTGACCGTCTGCGCCGTCAGCCATAAGGCGCTCAAGAAGGCCGAAACGGTGCCGTACCGCGGCCTGTACTTCGATTTCATCGACATGTACAAATTCTACGAGAAGAACCAGACCCCGGCGACGCCGGCCATCAGCCTCATCCAGGCCCTGAACAAGCAGATGGACGACATCCTGGCGGAAGGCCTGGAGAACCGCTGGGCGCGCCACAAGGCCATGGCCAAGTACGTCCAGGATTGGGCCCGCAAGTATTGGGCGCTCTTCTCCGACGAGCGCTATCTGTCCCTCACCGTCACCAACATCGTCAACACCCGCGAGGTGGATATCAAGGCGCTCAATGATGAGCTGGGCCGGCGCGGCGCCATGATCTCCGACGGCTACGGCCCGCTGAAGGGCAAATGCTTCCGCATCGCGCACATGGGCGACCTGACCCTGGACGATCTGCGGTGGCTGACCGCCCAGATCGAGGACATCCTCAAGCTGAGCTGACCGCGAGAAGGGATAAGGAGGGAGTGACATGAAGGTTCTGGTATGTGACAAGCTGGCGGACAGCGCGGTGCAGGCCATGCGGGACGCCGGCCTGGAAGTCGTCGTCAAGACCGGCATGACCCCGGAAGAGCTGGTCGCCACGGTGCCCGGCTTCCACGTGGCTATTGTGCGCTCGGCGACCAAGTTCCGCAAGCCGGCCATTGACGCCGCCACCGATATGAAGCTCATCGTGCGCGGCGGCGTGGGCCTGGACAACATTGACGTGGAGTATGCGGAGGCCAAGGGCATCAAGGTGATGAACACGCCGGCGGCATCCTCCGCCTCGGTGGCAGAGCTGGCGCTGGGCTTCATGTTCGCGCTGGCCCGCAGTATCCCGCAGGCCACCGCCTCGATGAAGGCCGGCAAGTGGGAGAAGAAGCAGTTCGAGGGCATCGAGCTGGCCGGCAAGACCCTGGGCGTCATCGGCGCCGGCCGCATCGGCGCGGAGCTCATCAAGCGCGCCAACGCCCTGGGCATGAACTGCATCTTCTACCGCCGCACGCCCACGGAAGTACCGGGCGCCCGCCAGGTCCCGCTGGAGGAGCTCCTCCGCACCTCCGACTTTATCTCCATGCATGTGCCGCTGACCCCGGAGACGGCGAACATGCTGAGCCGGGAGCAGTTCGCCATGATGAAGGACGGGGTCTACATCGTGCACTGCGGGCGCGGCGGCACGGTGGACGAGGAGGCCCTGCTGGAGGCGCTCAACAGCGGCAAGGTCGCCGGCGCGGCCCTCGATGTCTTCGCCGAAGAGCCCACCAACAACATGGCCCTGGTCTCCCATCCCAACGTCATCTGCTCGCCGCACATCGGCGCACAGACGAAGGAGGCCCAGGACCGGGTGGGCGATGAGGTGGCCAGCATCGTCATCGAGTTCGCCAAGGCGCATGCCGGCTGATATTCCGCAATCCTTTTGGCAGAGGAGTGGCTCATGGCCGTTGTGAAACCTTTCCGAGCAGTACGCTATAACCCCGCCAAAGTGGGGCCGCTGGACAAGGTCATTGCCCTGCCGTATGACCGCATCGACGAGAAACTGCAGGAGACGTACTATAACCTCTCCCCGTACAACGTCGTGCGGATGAGCCTGGGCAAGCGCTTCCCCGATGACAACGAGACCAACAACGTCTACACCCGCGCCCGCAAGTACTTCGATGAATGGTTGAAAGAGGGCATCCTGACCCGTGACCCCAAGCCCTGCTTTTACGCCTATACCGAAGAGTTCACGGTGCCGGGCACGGGAGATCGTCTGGCGCGGCGCGGCGTCATCGGGATGATCAAGCTGGTGCCCTTTGACGAGGGAACTATTCTGCCGCACGAGCGCACGCTTTCCGGGCCGAAAGTGGACCGCCTGAACCTCCTGCGGGCGATGGAGGTCCACCTGGGGCAGATCTTCATCCTGTATCCGGACCCGGAGAACCGCATCAACCAACTGCTGGATGCTCACATCCAGCGGGAACCCGACATTGACGCGGTAGCGGTGGGCGAGGCGGATGTGCGGCACAAAGTCTGGGTCATCGATGATCCGAAGGTGCTGGCGGCCATTCAGCAGGAGATGGCGCCCAAGCGCAACCTGATCATCGCCGACGGCCATCACCGCTATGAGACGGCGCTGGCCTATCGCGATGAGATGCGCGCCAAGCATCCCGATTGGACCGAACAGCATGCCTTCAACTACGTCATGGCGACGCTGGTCAGCATGAGCGACCCGGGCCTGGTGATTCTGCCGACGCACCGCCTGATTCACTCCTACACCCGCATGAGCGCCGGCGAAATCCTGGAGAAAGCCCGCCAGTACTTCGACGTGCAGGAAATGCCCAGCCGCGAAGCGCTGGAGGCCAAGATGCGCGAGCTGGCGAACCAGGCACATGTCATCGGCTTCTATGATGGCAAAGGGTACTACTTGCTGACCCTGCGCGATCTGGCCGCCATGGACCAGGTGGTCAAGGAACCGCGCGCTCCCGAGTGGAAGGCCCTGGATGTCTCCATCCTGCATGAGCTTATCCTGGAGCACATCATGGGGCTGACCAAGGAGAGCATCGAGCGCAAGGAGAACATTGACTACCTGCGCGATCCTGGCCCGGGCTACGCCGCGGTATCTGCCGGCGAGGCCAACTTCCTCTTCCTGCTGAACCCCACCAAGCCTCAGCAGGTGGCCGCCTGCGCGGCGAAAGGGGAGAAGATGCCGCAGAAGTCCACCGACTTCTACCCGAAGGTGCTGACCGGCCTGACCTTCGCTCCCATCCGCTGGGAGGACAAGCTCGAGTAGCCGGCAGTCCCCACGCACTACCCAGGGGGCGCAGTGAAAATCACTGCGCCCCTTTTCTCTTACTGCGCCACCCGGATGGTGGTCAGCGGCAGGCGGTAGGGGTCTGGAGAGGGGGCGGGGGTGAGCCAATCCCAGCTACCGAACGGATGTAACCCCAGCCAGAGGGTGTATTCCCCCGGCGCGGCATGTTCCGGCACGCGCAGCCAGTGCTCCGCCGGCAGGATGACATTGGCCGGCCAGCGGTCCGTGGTGTCGCGGCCGGCGGACGGCGAACCGTCCTTGACCACCAGTGGATGATTCACATCCTGGGCCAGCGACATCGAAAGCCAGATGTCGCTGGCGATCTTTCCTCGTGCACGCCAGAACAGCTCTACAACCACCCAATCGCCGGCGCGCACCGCCGGCCTCCGCAAACGATATGCGACCAGCTCGATAGTAACCGGCGGCTCGCCGCCCTGGAACATGACGGACTGCCGCACCGCATCCGCCGGCAGTTCCTCTGCGGAGATCGGCGCCGGCGGGGCAAAGACCGGGGCGACCACCGCGATCAGCGCGGCCAATCCGAAGATAGCGAATGCCGTCACCAGCGCGCCGGCGGCGATGTCCTGGCGGCGCGCCGGCACCCAGGCCAGCAGGCCCTTCGCCAGGAAGAGGGCGATGGCCGGCAGGGCGGGATACACGAGGCGCGCCTGGTCCGTGCCCAACACCGTTGCCGTCCACTGGAGCAGGGCGGCCAGCACCGCAAGACATTGTAACGCCAGCATGAGCAGGATGGCCCAGGTTTCCGGGGGAATATACTGCCGGCGCACAGCCAGCCGAACCCAGCCGGCCGCCGCTGTCAGGCAGAGCGCCAGCAGGAGGGCATACAACCAGCCGGGCAGTGCCAGTCCCTGCCATCGCATCCAGAACGAGGTGAACAGGCCCTTTGCCAGCCACCAGAGCACCGCCGGCGTCAGCGGGCCTTCCCGCAGGGCATTGGTCTGCAGGATGAACGACCAGCCGGTGGGGTCGCCGTGCGTCTGATAGTTGTGCCAGAGCCACCAGCCGCAGACCGCCAGCGCCAGGCCGGCTGTCATGACCCCCCAGCCCAGTACCCGTTTGAGCGTGCCCGAAAGGCTCCCTTCCCGCCGCCAGGCGGCGTAGGCCAGGGCGGCGCCGATGGGAACAGCCGTGAGCCCGACGTTGGCCTTGGAGAGCACGCCCAGCCCCAGCCCGATGCCGAGGCCGGCGATACGCCAGCCCTCATGCCGGCCGCGGATGACGCGGGCGGACTGCCAGAGCAGGCAGGCGCTGATGGCCGTGGCCAGATTATCGTTGTTCACCATGGCGGAGAGGAACAGGAAGCCGGGGGAGAAGGCGGTGATGCCGGCCATGAGCAGTGCCGCGGCCGGCTGTGCCGGGAAAGCCTCGCGGCCCAGCGCGTACACGGCCCAGACGGTGAGCACACCGCACAGCACGGAGAAAAGGCGCAGGACATGCCATGCCAGCGCCCAGCCGCGGTATGGCCAGGATTCCTCGGAGGTGTGGAGCAGTAGGTTGTGCGGCCGGCCGGGTTCCAGCGAGTAATCGGCGTTGGCTTTGATGGTGTACCCGGTGTAGTCGGCCCAGGAGGTCAGGCCGGCGCCGAGCAGGTAATAGAGCGGCGGCTGAAAGGCCTCATGTTCTTCCGCCGTGCTCGGCAGATGCCGGTGCTGGACGATATAGCGGATGACGGTGAAGTGCGGTGCTTCATCCGGCCCTTCGCCCAGCGGCACGACGACGCTGTAAGCGGCCGCCAGCACGAAAAAGGCCAGCAGGATGAGCAGGATGGGGGAAGGCCGGCGCTGTCCCTGCGCGGTCATGGCGCGCTGACCTCCACATAGCCCAGCAAGACCCGCCCGCTGTGGGTGGGCTTTTCTGCCGAGCGGATGGACAGCAACTGCAGGGAGGGATAGGAGTATATCCCGCCGTAGAGGGCGTAGCGGCCGGGGGAGAGGCCGGCCGGAACATTCAGGAAGTGCCGGTCGGGGATGATTTCGCCGGCGAGCCAGCGGGTGGTGGGGGTAAATCCCCCATCCGGCTCATGGTCCGACTGCGCCAGCAGGACCGTGCCGTCCAGCGAGGTGAGATGGACGAAAGTGACCAGGTCCTCGGCGAAGCCCGTGCGGGCGAGCCAGTACAGGGTGACCGGAAGTTGGGAGCCGGCGGCGATAGAGACGGAGGGCCTGCCCGCCGCCAGCAGTGCGGCTCGTCCCTCGAACTCGGCCTGCACATTCTCCCATGTCGTGCCGGCGCGGGAGGCCAGCGCCGGCCGGAACAGCGGGAGCAGGACAGCGATAATGCCGGCGAGATGCAGGAGGCCCCGTCCCTTCCCCGCACGCAGGGATCCCCATCCCCGACCCGTGATCCACAGCGCCATCCCAACGATGAGGAAAGCGATGGAGAGAAGGGTGCCCCACAGTCGGGGTGGGGTGGGGGTGAGGCGCCAGCGCACCTGGTGGGCGCCGGCAGGGATGTCCACCGCCGCCAGGCCCAAGGTGCCGAAGGGGTAGGCCGGCATACGCTTCCCGTCCATGTAGGCCGCCATACCCGGGAAATAGAACTGGTGCAGGACCAGGCTGGCCGGCCGGGCGCTTTCGACGGCGAGGTCCAGGCGGTTATACCCC
>JAPWUQ010000139.1 GCA_028275445.1 Anaerolineae bacterium
TTGTCTTCGCGGATGTCCCGCCGGAGCCGGACGCCCAGCAGGTGCTGGCGGAGCCGGCCGCCGGCGCTGTCCTGGCGGAGTTCGACCAGCGCCTGCGCCGGCTGGCGGACCTGCGGCCGGAGAGCGTTCAGCAGATGCTGGCGGAACTGCGGGGTGCGCTGAAAGCATCGCATGGGCTGGCCGGCCGGCAGGTCATGTTCCCCCTGCGCGCCGCGCTCACCGGCCGCCTGCACGGTCCCCAGCTTCACCTGGTTATTGCCCTGCTGGGCCGCGAGCGCTGTCTGGAGCGCGTGGCCCGCGTGCGGAATGTCCTGGCGGAGAGGAGATGAGACGATGACACTGTACGTGTATAACTCGCTGACCCGACGCAAAGAGCCTTTCGTCCCCCTGCACGAGGGGAAGGTGGGCATATATGTCTGCGGCCCGACGGTCTACGGCCATGCGCATCTGGGACATGCCAAGAGCTATGTGTCCTTTGACGTGGTGGTGCGCTACCTGCGCTATCTGGGCTACCAGGTGCGCTACGTGCAGAACATCACCGACGTCGGGCATTTGACCGATGACGCGGACGCCGGCGAGGATAAAATCCTGAAAAAGGCGCGGCTGGAGCGGTTGGAGCCGATGGAGCTGGTGGAGATTTATACCCGCTCCTATTTCGAGGACATGGACGCCATGAACGTCCTGCGGCCCAACATCTCGCCGCGCGCCACCTGCCACATCCCGGAAATGATCGAGCTGGTGCGCACCCTGCTGGAAAAGGGGCATGCCTATGAGGTGAACGGCTCGGTCTATTTCTCGGTGGAGACCTTCCCGGAGTACGGCAAGCTTTCGGGCCGGCGCATTGAAGAGCTGGTCGAGGCCGTGCGCATCGAGGCCAATCCCGAGAAGCGGCACCCGGCCGACTTTGCCCTCTGGAAGCGCGCCGAGCCGGGCCATATCCTGCGCTGGCCCAGCCCCTGGGGGTGGGGCTATCCGGGCTGGCATATCGAATGCTCGGTCATGTCCACCAAGTACCTGGGCCAACCGTTCGATATCCACGGCGGCGGGCTGGAGAACCAGTTCCCGCATCACGAATGCGAGATCGCGCAATCGGAGGCGGCCGCCGGCGTGCCCTTCGCCCGCTACTGGCTCCACAACAACATGGTCACCGTCAACGGCGTCAAGATGGGCAAATCGCTGGGCAACTTCGTCACGCTCAAAGAGGCCTTCCAGCGCTATTCGCCGCTGGCGGTGCGCTTCTTCGTGTTGAGCAGTCATTACCGCTCGCCGCTGGACTTCTCCGAGCCGGCGCTGGAGGCCGCCGAGCGCGGGCTGGAGCGCCTGCACATCGCCGTGAAGCTGGTGCGCGATGCGCTGGCGCGGGCCGGCCAGCCCACCGACGATCCCGACCCGGAGGTGGTGCGCGTGCTGGAGGAACATAAAGCGCGCTTCCTGGAGGCCATGGATGACGATTTCGGCACGCCGCAGGCGCTGGCGGCGCTGTTCGAGCTGACGCGCGAGACCAACACCTGGATCAATACCGGCCGGCCCCTTTCCGCCGCCTCGCTGGCCGCCATCAATCAGACGTACAATGAGCTGGCCGGCGATGTGCTTGGGCTACTGCCGGCCAAATTCGAGGAAGCGGCCGGCGCGGACCTGACCGGTCAGCTCGTCCAGCTCCTTATCGAACTGCGGCAGGAAGCGCGCCAGTCCAAGGACTATGCGCGCGCCGACCGCATCCGACAGCGGCTCAACGAGATGGGTATTATCCTCGAGGACGGCCCCGAGGGCACACGCTGGCGCATGCGCTGATGGAACAATCCTACCATGATGATTGACCTGCTGTACGGCCGCAATGCGGTGCGGGAGGCTTTGCGCGCCGGCCGGCGGCGCATCTATGCCGTCTACCTGGCAGAGGGCGTCAAAGTGCGCGATGCGCTGGCCGATATCGTGGAGATGGCCGAGCGCGCTGGCGTGCCGGTGCGCACGGCCCCGCGCGAGCAGATGGATAAGCGCCTGGCCGGCGCCAAGCATCACGGCATCCTGGCGGAGGCCTCCCCGTACCCGTATGTCCCCCTGCGCGAACTGCAGGAGCTGTGCGCGCGGCGCGAACCCCCGCCGCTGATGCTCCTGCTGGACCACCTGCAGGACCCGCAGAATGTGGCGACCCTACTGCGCACGGCAGAAGCGCTGGGGGTGGACGGGGTGGTAATGCCGGCGCATCGGGCGGCCGGCGTCACGCCGGCGGTGGTGAACGCCTCCGCCGGCGCGGTGGAACATCTGCGCATCGCCCAGGAGACGAACCTGGTGCGCGCCATGCAGGCCCTGCAGGAGGCCGGCCTGTGGCTGGCGGGTGTGGAGCTTGCCCCGGGGGCCAAACTGTATGTGGAGGCGGACCTCACCGGCCCGCTGGGGTTGGTGGTGGGGAGCGAGGGGGAGGGCATGAGCCGGCTGGTGCGCGAGACCTGCGATTTCCTGATCTATCTCCCCATGGCCGGCAAGGTGAACTCCCTGAACGCGGCGGTGGCCGGCTCAGTGGCCCTCTATGAGGTCTGGCGCCAGCGCGCCCAGGCGGCGCGCGGCTGATCCGGAGAAAGGAGCGGCAGATGGAATTGGGCATTATCGGATTGGGGCGCATGGGCGCCAATATGGCGCGCCGGCTCCTGCGCGGCGGCCATCGCGTGGTGGGCTATAACCGCAGTCCGGAGAAGACGCAGGCGCTGGTGCCGGAGGGGCTGGAGCCGGCCTATTCGATCGCGGAGCTGGTTTCCCGGCTGTCCCGGCCGCGCGTGGTGTGGTGCATGGTGCCGGCCGGCGAGGCCACGGAGCGGACGCTGGCCGAGGCGGCGGAACGCATGGAGGCCGGCGATGTGCTGGTGGACGGCGGCAATTCGTTTTACAAGGACACCCTGCGGCGGGCGGAGCAGTTTCGTGCCCGCGGCCTGTATTTCGTGGATGTGGGGACCAGCGGCGGCATCTGGGGGCTGTCCCAGGGCTACAGCCTGATGGTGGGCGGCGCGCCGGAAGCGGTGGCGCTCCTGCGGCCGGCCCTGGAGACGCTGGCGCCGGCGCCCGACCGGGGCTGGGGGCATGTGGGGCCTACAGGCGCCGGCCACTTCGTCAAGATGGTGCACAACGGCATCGAGTACGGCATGATGCAGGCCTATGCCGAAGGGTTCGAAATCCTGCGGAGCAAGCGGGAATTCGCGCTGGACCTGCATCAGGTGGCCGAGATATGGCGCTACGGCAGTGTGGTGCGTTCCTGGCTCCTGGACCTGATCGCCCAGGCCCTGGAAGAGGATGTGAACCTGCGGGAGATCGCCCCGTATGTGGAGGATTCGGGCGAGGGGCGCTGGACGGTGAAGGAGGCCATTGACCTGGACGTGCCGGCGCCGGTGATCACCCTGTCGCTGATGGCCCGCTTCATCTCGCGTCAGGAGGACAGTTATGCGGCGCGCCTGCTGGCGGCCATGCGCCGGCAGTTCGGCGGGCATGCGGTGCGCCGCGCCGGCGAGGAGGAGGCCCATGGCGAAAATGCCTGACGCGCCGGCCACAATGGTCATCTTCGGCGCATCCGGCGACCTGACCCAGCGCAAGCTGGTGCCGGCCCTGTTCAGCCTGTACTGCGCCGGCCTTCTGCCGCGGGAGCTGGAAATCCTGGGGGTGGCCCGCTCGCCGCTCTCCGAGGAGGAGTTTCGCCGGCGCATGCTGGAGGGCGCGCGGGCCTATGCCCGTCTATCGCCAGGGCAGTGCGCCCGCTGGGACGGCTTTGCCCCGCGCCTGCATTACCGCCACCTGGACTATGAGGCGGGCGAATCGTACCAGGCACTGCGGACATGGCTGGAGGAGATAGACCGAGGGCGCGGGGTGGGGGAGGGCCAGGCCCGCCGGCTGTTTTACCTGGCGACGCCGCCGGCGCTCTATGTCCCCATCATCCGCCATTTGGGGGAGGCCGGCCTGTCCCAGAGCGAGGCCGGCTGGGCGCGCATCGTGGTGGAGAAGCCCTTCGGCCGGGACCTGCCCAGCGCCCGGGCGCTGAACGCGGAACTGCACCATTACTTTGCAGAGGAGCAGATTTACCGCATTGACCATTATCTCGGCAAGGAGACGGTGCAGAACCTGCTGGTCTTCCGCTTTGCCAACACCATCTTCGAGCCGCTGTGGAACCGCACCTATATTGACCATGTGCAGATCACGGTGGCGGAATCCATCGGCGTGGGGCACCGCGCCGGCTATTACGATCAGGCCGGCGTCCTGCGGGACATGTTCCAGAATCATCTGATGCAGTTGCTGACCCTGACGACGATGGAGCCGGCGGCGGCCTTTGACGCCAAATGCCTGCGCGACGAGAAGGCCAAGGTCCTGCGGGCCGTGCGGCCAGTGGATGCCCGCCGCGACAGCGTGCGGGGACAGTACCTGGGCTATCGGGAGGAGCCGGGCATCGCGCCGGATTCGCGCACGGCCACGTACGGCGCACTGCGGCTGTACATTGACAATTGGCGCTGGCGGGATGTGCCCTTTTTCCTGCGCTCGGGCAAGCGTCTGGCGCAGAAGACCAGCGAGATACTGATTCAGTTCAAGGCGGTGCCGCATCTCATGTTCGAGCTGATGGAGGGGCGCAGTCTGCCGGCCAACTCGCTGGCCATCTGCATCCAGCCGGACGAGGGGTTCCATCTGCACTTTGAGGTGAAGGTGCCGGGCGCCGGCATGCTCACCAAATCGGTCAATATGGAGTACCACTACGCCGCGGAGGGCATCGTGCTCCCGGACGCCTATGAGCGTCTGCTCCTAGACGCCCTGCAGGGGGATGCGTCCCTGTTCGCCCGGGCGGATGAGATCGAGCGCTCGTGGGAGCTGATGGACCCTATTGTCGCGGCATGGGACGCGGACGAGGTGCCGCTGTATTTCTACGAGCCGGGTAGCTGGGGGCCGGCGGAGGCGGACGCACTGCTGGCAGAATCCGGCCGACGCTGGAGCCTGGGCTGTCAGGGTGCGTGAGGGGAAAGAAAGGAGCGTGCCGGATGGTCGAGGTGCGGGTCCTGCCCACGGAGCAGGAAGTCGCCCAGGAAGCGGCGGAGCGTTTTGTGAAAGCCGGCCGGGAGGCCATCGCCGCGCGCGGCCGGTATGCGGTCGCGCTGGCCGGCGGGAGCACGCCGGCGCCGCTCTACCGCCTGCTGGGAGAGCCGGCATGGCGAGAGGCCCTGCCGTGGGAGCGGGTGCACCTTTTCTGGGGCGATGAGCGCTGTGTGCCCCCCGACCATCCCGACAGCAACTACGGCCTGGCCTGGCGGGAGTGGCTGTCCCGCCTGGATATCCCGCCGGCCAATCTCCACCGCGTGCGGTGTGAGGAAGGCCCGGAGCAGGCCGCCGCGAAGTACGAGGAAGAACTGCGCGCCTTTTTCGGGGAGGAGCCGGCCTTTGACCTGATTTTCCTCGGCGTGGGCGAGGATGGGCACACCGCGTCCATTTTCCCCAGCACGCCGGCGGTGCTGGAGACGCGCCGCTGGGCCATGGTCAATCATCGGTTGGGGGAGGCACTGCCGCGGGTGACGCTGACCCTGCCGGTGCTGAACGCGGCCCGGTATGTCCTCTTTCTGGTGACGGGGGAGCGCAAGGCGGTGGTGGTGTGCCGCATACTGCTGGACCCGACACTGCACCGCAACGCTTTGCCGGCGGCGCGGGTGCGGCCCTGGGCCGGCATGGTGACCTGGCTGTTGGATGCGCCGGCGGCCTCATTGTGGCTGCGCTTGCGCACATCTTCTGGAACAGAGGGTGCATAGCATGGATGCCGTTCCACGCGGGCTTCGCCGCAACATGATCCTGCTCGTGGGGAATTACATCACCTTCGGGATGGGGCTGGCCTTCTTCAGCTCCAATACGGTGATGCCGGTGTTTTTGCGCTATTTGACCGCTTCGAACCCGCTCATTGGGCTGATCACCTCCCTCCAGACAGTGGGGTGGACGACCATCCAATTGGTGGCGGCGCGCTGGATCCATAATAAGCCGCGCCGCAAACCCTATCTGGTGTACTTTTCGCTGGGCGCTCCGCTGGCCTATACGGCGCTGGCCTGGGCATTGTTCTGCATCCCCGCCGGCCGACAGATGATGCTGTTGGGTGTCTTCGTCCTGTGCGTCATGGTGGCGGCCCTGGTGGATGGGCTCATCGGTGTGCCCTGGCTGGACTTCTTTGGCCGGGCGGTGCCGGCGACCGTGCGGGGGCGCCTGATGGGCGTGCAGGAGATGTTGTTCGCGGCCTTTTCCGTCGGCGTGGGGGCCATCGTGGCGCATTACCTGAGTCCCAATGCGCCGCCGTTCCCCCACAATTTTGCCTGGCTGGCGGTCTTCGCCTCTATCAGCTACTGGGTGGCCCTATTCCTCTTTTTGCCGCTGGAGGAGCCGGCGGAAGCCAATCCCGTCTCAGAAGCCCAACCTACCTGGGGCGAGTATATCCCCCTGTTGGGCGAGATCCTGCGCACCGATCGCCCGTTCGTCATCTGGATGGCGGTGCGCATCCTGGGCGGGTTCTTCAGCCTGGCCCTGCCCTTTTTCGTGCTGTACGCCACGCGCGAGCTGGGCCTGCCGGCCAGCCTGACCGGCGCCTTTCTCTCGGCCCAGGTGGTCGGCTCAGCGGTCGGCAGTCTGGTCCTGGGCTATGTCTATGACCGCCGCGGCAGTCGGCTGATCATCCGGGTGGTCCTGTTCATCAGCGCCGGCATACTGGTGGCGGCACTGTTGGCCCCGCTCCTGCGCCATGCCGGCCTCCTCCTGCAGGCCTTCTTCGTGCTGTTGTTCTTCTCCCTGGGCATCAGCGCCTCCAGCACCGCCGGCTTCTTCATCGGGCACATGAATTTCATTATTGACTATGCGCCGCCGGCACAGCGCCCCTTGTACATTGGACTTTCCAACACGCTGGCCGGCCCGGTCTCCCTGGTCTCCATCCTGGGGGGATGGATCCTGCAGGTCTCCTCCTATGGGGTGCTGTTCGGGGTGACCCTGGGCTTCATCCTGGCGGCCCTGCTTTTGAGCGCTCAACTGCCAGAGCCGAAGCGGGTGATGCGGGAACGAGCGGCGCAGGCCTAAGGACTGCCGCGGGCGGCGGCCGGCAGCCAGGCCCGATAGGCCTGACAGGGGTCCAGGGGCAGGAGGCCCGGCTCCGCCTGGGACAGCAGGGCGGTGATGTCCGCCAGGGTCTGTCCGCTTTTGGGGATGGCTGGCGCGTCGACGGCGACCCGGATGCGCCGGCGTTCCCCGCACACGGTGATCGGCTCGCCGGCGGCGGTGCCGTGCACAGCGGCCATCAATCCCTCCAGCCCATAGACAGCCTCTCCGCCGATGATGACCAGCCGCACATCCTGTGCCCGGGCTGAGACGACCGTCTCATAGGGGTCGCCGGCGCCGCCGGCGAGGACCACCAGGTCCGCCAG
>JAPWUQ010000140.1 GCA_028275445.1 Anaerolineae bacterium
TCCGCATCAGCGGTATACCCTGGGATGATCGGGGTGCGAATCCACATGGGGATACCCCGGCCGGCCATTCGCCGGGCGTTCTCCAGGATACGGGCATTATCCAGGCCGGTGCCGGCGCGATGCCGCTCAGGCTCGTATATTTTCAGGTCGTACAGCACTAGATCGATGTACGGTAGCACCAGTTCGTAGCGCTCCCAGGGCACGGCGCCGCTGGTGTCCAGTGCTACGAGGATGCCGGCCTCCCGACAGCGCTCCGCCAGCGCCGCCACGAACTCGGCCTGGAGCATCGGCTCCCCACCAGAGAAAGTGACTCCGCCGCCAGAGGTCTCGTAAAAGACGGTGTCTTTGGCGATCTCGGCGAACAGCTCTTCCACGCTCCAGCGCCGGCCGATGAGCTCCAGCGCGCCGGCCGGGCAGGCCGTGACGCATTTGCCGCAGAGGGTGCAGCGCCGGCGGTCAATGCGCATGCCCAGTGGAGTCAGCTCCAGCGCGCCCACCGGACACGCCCGCAGGCACTCACGCACCCCGATACAGCGCACGTCGTACCACATCAGCTCAGGCTGAGGGGACAGGCCCTCCGGGTTGTGGCACCAGGCACAGCGCAGGGGACAGCCCTTGAAGAAGACGGTGGTGCGGATGCCCGGACCGTCCTCCGTGCTGAAGCGCTGGATATTAAAGGTGATTCCCGTCAGCGAGTGCTCCATGATCCCTCCGCCGGCCGCCCTCACAGCGCATGGCTCTCGCGCGCGATAATCTCATCCTGGATCTCCTTGCCCAGCATGACAAAGTAGGCGTTGTATCCTGTAACGCGCACCAGCAGGTTGCGGTAGGAATCGGGGTCTTTCTGCGCCGCCCGCAGGGTCTCCGGGCTGACGATGTTGAGCTGGAGGCAGGTGCCGCCGATCTTGCCGTAGGCCCGCAGGAGCGCGGCCAGCTTGCGGCGGTTCTCCTCAGAACGCAGGAGGCTGGGCGAGAAGCTCATGGTATGGGATGCGCCGTTGGGGGCGGTCTCCAGCCCGAGATGGCCCACGCTCTTGATGACGGCGGTCGGGCCGAGGCGGTCGGCGCCGTTCACCGGGCAGACGCCATTGCTGAGATACTGGCCGCGCCGGCGGCCGTCTGGCGTGGCCGCGGTGGAAGGCGCATAAGCGATCCAGTAGTTCCAGGAGAGGTACCCGCCGCGGTAGCGTTTGCCGGTCTCGGGTGTGGTGTACTGGAATGCCAGCGTGGTCCAGTACCGGCTTACCTCGCGGGCGATATCGTCCACATATGGGTCATCGTTGCCGTATTTCGGCGCCTTATGGATCAGCATCTGGCGCAGGCTCTCGTAGCCCTCGAAATTTGCGTCTAGGGCGCGGATCAGCTCGTCTATGGTAATGGCCTTATCATCATAGACCAGCTTCTTCACCGCCGCCAGGCTGTCGGCGGTTGTCGCCAGGGCGACGCCTTCGACGGTGATAAAGTTGAACCGGGCGCCGCCGGCGGTGATGTCTTTCCCGCTCTCCAGACAGCCGTCCACAATGGCGCTCAGGTAGGGGGTCGGCTCGAAGCGCGCCCGGCCGGTGTCCGCGATGTTGTTGGCCGCGATGAGGAGCTCCAGGATAGCCTTGAGCTGGGCCTTGAAGGCCTCGAAGAATTGCTCGAAGGTAGCGAAGGTGCGGGGATCGCCGGTGCGCGGGCCGATTTGTTCGCCGGTGGCCGCATCGCGGCCGTCGTGGAGCGCCAGCTCCACCGCTTTGGCCAGGTTCAGGTTTACATCCACCGTGCCAGAGCGGTCACAGCCCTGCAGAGTGTTCTCCAGACAGCCCACCGGGGCATAGTCCCACAGCATGTCCTCGGGCAGACCCTCCCAGCGCAGGCCGGCGATGGAGTTCTCGTCGAAGTTCAGCAGGAAGGGACTGCCCTGCGCCTTCACTGCCATCTCCACCACCCGCTGGAGCAGGGGCTCCGGTGTTTTGGCATGCAGGCGGATGTTGGGCTTTGGCTCCAGCAGGTTCATCTCCTCGATGACCTCGAGGATGAGCCAGGTCAGCTCGTTGCTGGCATCCTCTCCCTTCTCGTTCATGCCGCCCAGGGTGATGAGCTGGCCGAAAGAGGAGTTGATGCCCTGGTTGGTGCCGACCCAGCCCTGGAAATCATAGGCGTAGTTGTGTTTGATCCAGAGGCACTGGAGCCATTCCTTGGCCTGATCGCGGGTCAGCCGGCCGGCCTCGATATCGGCCTTGTAGTACGGGTACAGGTATTGGTCAATACGGCCCGGAGAGAGGCCGGGACCCGGGTAGCTCTCGGCGGCCATCACCAGCATATGAGTGAACCAGAGCGACTGCAGGGCTTCGGTGAAGGTCTCCGCCGGCTCCCATGGCACCTTGCGGCAGATGCGGGCGATCTCCAGGAGTTCGGCCCGCCGCCCGGGGTCGGCCTCGCCGGCGGCCAACCGCTCTGCCTCTGCGGCGTAGCGCTGGGCGAAAGCCCGCGCGCCCTCAGCACAGATGGAGATGGCACGGGCCAGGTCACGGCGCTCTTTGGAGGCAGAGGGATCGCCGGCGACCGCATCGGCCTCGGCTTTGATGGTCCGGAAGCCCTCCCTCAGGACGCGCGGGTAATTCGGTATGAGGTGCCCCGGCACTGCGCCGCAGTTGCCCACGCCCAGCCGGTTCAGCCGCTTGACCTCGTCCATGAAGCGCCTTTCCATTTTGGAGAATTCCTTGGCTTCGGAGCGGGTCAGGGTGCGGGAGAGCGCGGTGTTGAAGTGGGAGCCGACGATGAGTTCGCCTTCCAGGATTTGTGCCGGCAGATACTGCTCGATGACCCGCTTGAAGAAGATAGCGCGGCGCACCACGAGCGGCTCATCCCAGAAGCCGGCCGGCAGGTCCACCGGCGTCGCATCGGCCAGCAGGTAGGCCTTGCTCCCCTCGAAAAACATCATCATTTCCGGGACGTTGGTCCAGTTCCAGGGGGAGTACACATGGTCCCAGGGGGTGCCGGTGGTATACGCCCGCACCTCGTTGGTGTACTCGCGGGTGTAAAAGCTCCAGTACTGGTCGCGCAGGCGGCGCACGCGCGGGCTGAGGGTGGCCGCGGGGGACCACAACGCCGTGGGGGTCAGCACTTCTTGCGACACAGAGGTGGACATCGTTGCCCTCCTTGTGATGATTATCACGATTGTGCTTATGCCTATTGTATCACCGCCGGCGCCGGCCGTCAACTGGCGCGCATGACTGCACCGCTGGGTCTTTGTTGACATCTCGCCGCGCCTGACGTATAATCCCCTTAAGAATGCGGCCTCTTCCCCTCCGCCACCGCCGGCGACCCAGAGGCCGCTCGCAAGGGCGCCAGTGAAAGACACCAGACGCTGATGAACACAGCAGTTCGTCCGGGGCGGTTGTCTGTCACGTTTCACCGGAGTGCCGTATCCCTCCCGGTGGAGCTGTTCGCGCGTGTTCCTCGCCGGCGCCGCGTTCCGCCGACCCCAACCCAACCGAGAAAGGAGGTGATGATATCCGACGTCGCGTTCTGGTAGTGCCGTTGTCCCTATTTGATCCGTCTGTGGGGAGCGTGCTTCCTGCCCCGTCTGGTCTCAACCGCTTTCCGTCACTCTTGAGGAGGAGAACGATGAAACACAAACGCATCTGGAGCTGGCTTGTGGTTGCGCTGGTCATCATCGGCCTGCTGGCCGGCTGTGCGCCTCAGCCCACGCCCGCGCCAGCGACCCAACCGCCGGCCGCACCCACCGCGACCCCGGCTCCCAAGCCGACCGACACCCCGAAACCAGCCAAGACCCATTTCGTCATCGCCACCGATGCCTCGTTCCCGCCCATGGAATTCGTGGACGAGAACAAGAACCTGGTCGGGTTTGATATCGACCTGATGGAAGCCATCGCCAAGGCGATGGGCTTCACCGTGGAATGGAAGAACACCGCGTGGGACGGCATCTTCGCCGGCCTGGAGAGCGGCGATTACGACGCCATCATGTCCTCCGTCACCATCACCGACGAGCGCAAGCAGAAGTACGATTTCTCCGATCCCTACATCAACGCCGGCCAGGCGGTGGTGGTGCGCGCCGACGAGACCGCCATCCAGAGCTACAAGGACCTGTCGGGCAAGGTCGTCGGTGCCCAGATCGGCACGACCGGCGCGTTCGCCGTGGAGAAGATCGAGGGCGCCAAGCTGAAAGAGTACGACACCATCGACCTGGCGCTGATGGACCTGGTCAATAAGAATATCGACGCAGTGGTGGTGGACACGCCTGTCGCCGCCGACTACGCCCTGGCCTCCGAGACCTTCAAAGGCAAGCTGAAAATCGTGGGCGAGCCTTTCACCGAGGAGTACTACGGCCTGTGCGTGCGCAAGGGCGAGACCGAACTGCTCAAGCTCTTCAACGAGGGCCTGAAGAAGGTCAAGGCCTCGGGCGAGTACGACAAGATTTACAAGAAATGGATCGCCGGCGAAGGCACTGCGCCGGCGGGGGCCGGCGCCGCGGTGCCGCCGCCCAACCCCGATGCCAAGAGCCTCCTGCGCTGGGTGGAGGCGGTGGACGAGTACACCGTCAAATTCTATCTGAACCGGCCCAACGCTTCGTTCATCAATACCCTCGCGATGAACAACTTCGCCATCATGAGCCCCGCCGCCATCGAGAAGTACGGCCCGGACATCTTCAAGAACCCGGTCGGCACCGGCCCGTACATCTTCAAGGAATGGATCCCCAACGACAAGATCACGGTGGTGGCCAACCCGAATTACTGGGGCGAGGCGCCTAAGATCAAGACGGTGGTGTTCCGCGCCATTCCCGACAACTCTGCCCGCTTCCTGGAGCTGAAGGCCGGCACCATTGACGGCATGGAAGGCGCCAACCCCGACGACATCGCCGTGGCGGAGAAGGACCCCAACCTGCAGGTGCTCTGGCGGCCGGCGTTCAACGTGGGCTACCTGGGCATCAACATGGCCATGAAACCCTTTGACGATGTGCGCGTGCGCAAGGCCATTGCCTACGCCATCGACAAGAAAGCCATCGTGGATGCGTTCTATGCCGGCTTCGGCGAGCCCGCCAAGGAGTTTATGCCGCCCTCCCTGTGGGGCTATGACCCCGATATCGAGGATTACCCCTATGACCCCGCCAAGGCCAAGGAGCTCCTGGCAGAGGCCGGCTTCCCGAACGGCTTCGAAACTGAGCTGTGGGTGATGCCGGTGGCGCGGCCATACTTCCCACAGCCGGCGCAGGTGGGCGAGGCCATCCAGCAGTACCTGGCCGATGTCGGCATCAAGGCCAAGATCGTGCAGTATGACTGGGGTACCTACCTGGACAAGATTGCCGCCGGCGGCGAGCATAAGCTCTTCATGCTCGGCTGGACGGGCGACAACGGTGACCCCGACAACTTCCTGTGCGTCTTCTTCTGCGGCGGCGATAACTCCTTCAACATGGGGCCGGCCGACCCCGCCCTGAAGGACCTGCTCATGAAGGCGGTGGCGGAGACCGACTTCGCCAAGCGCGAGGAGATGTACAAGCAGGCCAACCGCATGATCCATGACCTGGTGCCCGGCGTGCCCATCGCCCACACCAAGGTGCCCATCTTCCTGAAGAAGACCATCAAGAACTTCATCCCCAGCCCCATCGGCCTGCCGTACTGGTGGCTGGCGGAGAACGAGGCCGGCGACACGGTTATCTACGGCCGCAGTGGCGACTCGGTGGGCCTTGACCCGGCCAACGTCACCGACGGCGAGTCCCTGATGGTGACCGAGCAGATGCTGGAAGGGCTGGTGGCGCTGGAAGCCGGCACCACTAACCCGGTGCCCAGCCTGGCGGTCGAATGGACCGCTTCGCCGGATGGCCTGGAATGGACCTTCAAACTGCGCCAGGGCGTGAAGTTCCACGACGGCACACCGTTCAACGCCGAGGCGGTCGTCTTCAACTTCATGCGCTGGTGGGACCCGGCCCATCCGTACCACTTCGCGGATTGGACCTGGGACTACTGGGCCTACATGTTCGGCGGCTTCAAGGGCGAATAACACGCCCTGCGCCGCACGGACGCTCGCCTGCAGGACATGTATGGGGGTGGGGCATCGCTTGCCAGATGCCCCACCCTGTCCTATCATCATGGGAATGAAGACATGAGGGGGAAGCGCCGGCAGTGATACGCTACATCATCCGCCGATTATTGCTGTTGATACCCGTCCTGCTGGGCATTTCCATCATCACCTTCGCGCTGATGCGCCTGATCCCGGGGGACCCGGCGCGCATCATGGCCGGCGAACGCGCCACCGAGGAACAGGTCCAGCGCGTGCGCGAGGCCTGGGGGCTGAACAAGCCCATCACGGAGCAGTATCTCATTTACCTGGGCAAAGTGGTGCGCGGCGACCTGGGGAGATCGCTGAAGCGCAATGAGGACGTCATCACTGAAATCCGCTGGGCACTGCCCACCACGTTGGAGCTGGCCTTCTCGGCCATGTTCGTGGCCTGTCTGTTCGGCATACCCGCCGGCATCCTGGCCGCCTACCGCCGCAACTCCTGGTGGGACCTGACGGTGATGACCGCCAGCCTGGTGGGCATCTCCATGCCGGTCTTTTGGCTGGGGCTTCTGCTGATATACCTCTTTGCCCTGCGGCTGGGATGGCTTCCGCCTTCGGGCCGGCTGTCCATCGGCATGGAATTCCAGCCCATCACCGGCATGTACATGCTGGATGCCCTCCTGCGGGGCAATATGGCGGTGTTCGTGGATGCCGTGAAGCACATGATCCTGCCGGCCTTCACCGTGGGCACCATCCCCATGGCAGTCATCGCCCGCATGACCCGCTCCAGCCTGTTGGAGGTACTGCGGCAGGATTACGTGCGCACGGCGCGCGCCAAAGGGCTTTCGGAGCGGTTGGTGCTGACGCGCCATGCGCTGAAGAACGCCTTCCTGCCCATCATCACCGTCATCGGACTGCAGTTGGGCAGTTTGATGGTGGGCGCCATCCTGACCGAGACCATTTACTCGCTCCCCGGCATCGGCCGGCTGATCATTGACCGCATCCTCTCGCGCGATTATCCGGTGGTGCAGGGAGCGGTGCTCTTTTTCGCCAGCACCTTCGTCATCATCAACCTGCTGGTGGATATCTCGTACGCCTATCTGGACCCGCGCATTCGCTATCAGTAGGGGAGGGAAGGACACCGCATGAGTGAGGCGATTTCGACCGCGGCGCTTTCTGCCGTTCGCCGGCCAACCAATCTCTGGCTGGATGCCTGGCGCCGACTGCGCCGCAACAAGCTGGCCATCGCCGGCATGGTGCTCATCGGCCTGCTGGTGCTGATGGCCATTTTCGCCGAGCAGTTGGCCCCCTATGACCCGTATCAGCAATGGCTGGCCCTGCGCAAGGCCCC
>JAPWUQ010000167.1 GCA_028275445.1 Anaerolineae bacterium
GCCGAGATTAAGGTCATCACCGACATGGGGGTGGAGATCCGCTACAACCAGAAGCTCGGGCGCGACTTCACCATCCAGTCCCTGAAGGACGCCGGCTATGACGCTATCTTCGTCGGCGTCGGCGCCCAAGAGACGACCCGCATGCGCGTCGAAGGTGAGGACCTGCCCGGCGTCATGCCCGGGTTGGAATTCCTGGCGCGGGTGGCGCGCGGCGACTACCCCGAACTGGGTGATAGCGTGGTGGTCATCGGCGGCGGCAACACCGCGATTGACTCCGCCCGCACCGCCCTGCGCCTGGGCGCCAGGGAGGTGACCGTCCTCTACCGCCGCACGCGGGAGGAGATGCCGGCCCTCGACATCGAGGTCGAAGAGGCCATGAAAGAGGGCGTGAAGTTCGAATTCCTCGCCGCGCCGGTCTCCGTGCAGGAAGTGCATGACGGCCTGATGCTGACCTGCCAGCGCATGAAATTGGGCGAGCCGGACGCCAGCGGCCGGCGCCGGCCAGTGCCTATCGAAGGAGCGGAGTTTCGCAAAACCTGCGGCACCATCATCTCCGCCATCGGCCAGCGCATTGATATGGAATGCCTCGAGGGCGAGAAGGTTACTTGCTCTTCTGACGGCCGCATCGAGGTGGACCCGCTGACGATGCAGACCACCATCCCGGGCGTGTTCGCCGCCGGCGACTGCGTGACCGGCCCCGATATCGCCGTGCGCGCGATGGGCAAGGGCCGGCTGGCGGCCGTCTCCATTGACCAGTACCTGCGCGGCGAGCCGGTCATCGGCTACGGCTATAACTTCAACTCCAGCATGGGCAAACTGGACGAGGTGGACCCGGAGCGCTTCGCCCGCTACGAGCAGGCTCCCCGGGTGAAAATGCCGGAGCTGGAGATCGAGCGCCGCGTGCGCACGTTCGACCAGGTGGAGTTGGGTCTCACTCCGGAATCCGCCGTTGCCGAGGCCAAACGCTGTCTGGAATGCGGCTGTGCCGCCGTCAATACTTGCAAACTGAAAGAGTATGCCACCCAGTACGGTGCCCGACAGGATGTGTGGGCCGGCGAACGCCGCGGCTACTTCATCGACAACTCGCATCCTGACCTGTACATGGAGACAGGCAAGTGTATCCAATGCGGCGCCTGCGTGCGGGCCTGCCGCGACATCCGCAAGCTGGAGGTCTTCACCTTTGTCTATCGCGGCTTCCGGGCGCGCGTGCTCCCGTACTTCGGCCTGCCGCTCTCGCAGACCACCTGCGACGGCTGTCTGGAGTGCGTTAAGGTATGTCCCACCGGCGCACTGGTCGCCACCCGCAAGGTGGTGGAGAAGGCGTACGATCTTCCCTGATCTATCCAGGGGCATTTGAGAGAATGGTATGCCGGCCTCCCGCAGGCGTTTTTGCCTGCGGGAGGCGCGCGAAAGGAGCCTAATGCACATGCCGCAGGATGCCTACGCCCGGGCACTGGCGTATATCTTCTCCCATGCGGACTATGCCCGCCGACAGCCGGCCCGCTACGCCGATGACGTCTACGGCGTCCAGCGGGTCGCTCAGCTCTTGGAACTGCTGGGCCATCCGGAAACGCGCTATCCCTGCCTCCACATCGCCGGCACCAAGGGCAAGGGTTCCACTGCCGCCATGCTGGAAGCCTGCCTGCGCGCCGCCGGCTACCGCACCGGCCTGTTCGCCTCTCCCAGCCTGCACACGACGCGCGAATACTTCCGGATCAACGGCCGGCTCCTTCCCGAAAGCCGGGTCGCGGCTGGGCTGGATGCCATTCGGCCGTATGTCGAGCGCGTCGAGGGCATCACCGCCTTCGAAATCCTGACCGCGCTGGCTTTCCATCTGTTCGCCGAAGAGGAGGTGGAGGCCGGCATTATCGAGGTGCTGATGGGCGGCCGGCTGGACGCCACCAACGTCATCACGCCGGCGGTGAGCATCATCACCTCCATCAGCTATGACCACACCCAGTTCCTGGGCAGTACGCTATCCGCCATCGCCGGCGAGAAGGCCGGCATCATCAAACCCGGCGTGCCGGTGGTCTGCGCCCCACAGGAAGCGGAGGCGTTGGAGGTAATCCAGCGCGTCTGTCAGGAGAAACGTGCCCCGTTGGTGCTGGTCGGGAGAGATTGGGAGTGGCGCCGGCGCGCCTGGTCCCCGGAGGGAGAAACCGGGGATATCCGCGCCGTCGGTGCTGTGCCGGCCGGATTCCCGACGGCACTGCAGGACATCCGACTGGGCCTGCTGGGAGCACACCAATGGGAGAATGCGGCAGTCGCGGTGGCGGCGCTGGTGGAATTGCGCCGGCAGGGCTGGCGGATCGACGCAGAGGCGGTGCGCGCCGGCCTGCGCGACGTGCAGTGGCCGGGCAGGTTGGAAATCCTGGGCCGGCGCCCCTGGGTGGTGGTCGACGGCGCCCATAACGTGGAGTCCACGGCCTATCTGGTGCAAGCGGTGCGGGAGATATTCACCTGGAGCAAGCTGTTCCTGATCTTCGGGGCTTCCGCCGACAAAGACATCGCCGGCATGCTGGCTCATCTCGTGCCGCTGGCGGATGATATCATCGTCACCCGCTCCGGCCATGCCCGCGCTGCGGACGAAGCACGGCTACAGCAAGCGGTGGAGGCGCTGGGTAAGCCAGCACGCACCGCCCTCAGCGTCAAAGAGGCCCTGCAAGACCTGCTGGCACAGTCCTCGCCAGCCGACATGATATTGGCGACAGGTTCGCTCTTCATCGCCGCTGATACCCGCCGCGCCTGGGCGGAAATCACCGGCGCTCCCCTGCCGCCGGCCGACCCACCGTGGTCGTAGGCGCTCAGGCTGTCGGCTCCTTCCACAGGCTGTACAGCGCCACGTCCACCATGGCCTGCAGGTTCTCCAGCGGCGTATCGGGCGGGACCATATCGCCGGCGGCCAGGATGTAGCCGTACGGCCCGCCCTCGCGGCACTTCTGGATGGTTTCCTGCCGCACTTCCTCGACGCTACCCCGTGCCAGGGTGATGGTGTTAACCCCACCCATCAGCGCCACCTTATGTCCAATACGGCGTTTGGCATCCGCCACCGAGACGCCGCCCAAGGGGTCCAGCGGCTCTACCACATGCGCGCCGGTCTCGGCAAGCATTTCCAAGATGGGGTTCGAATTCCCGCACACGTGAATGTAGATGAGGATATCCCTGCCCTTGAAATGCCGGCAGAACGCCTGATAGGCCGGCAGACAGAAGCGTTCGAAATGGTCCGGGCTGATCAGGCTGGCGCTGGCCGCCGGGTCGCCGATATAGAGCGCGTCGATGCCCGTGGTCAGCAGTTTCTCCGCCCGCTGAATCATGGTCTCCACCTGCATCTCCATGACCGCGCGCACGAAATCGGGCCGTTCGATCAGGTCGATCATCGCCTGTACCCGGCCGCGCAGGGCGGTATAGGTGTTCATAGTGATGCCGCCGGGGGCTGATGCGACGAAGCGGTGCGGGACGCGCGTCCGTGCCTGGCGCAGTAGTTCCATCTTTTCATCGGTGAACTCGCCGGCCATCTGCTGGAGGCGCTTACGGGCATCCTCCAGCGTCTCGATGGGAGGCGCCGGCACATCGGGGACGAACTCTCCCCCGCCCCAGGCGTCGATCCTGCCCAGGCGCCGGCCGCTTTCACGATCTACCACGATGAGTTCATCGCCCTGCCGCACGACTTTCATAGGCTCGGGCTTGACAAAGAGGCGCAGGCCGTCGCAGTTGACCTGCTCCACGAGGCGGATGACGTAGTCGTAAATGAGGCCGGGGTCCTCCACACAGCGCCGCATGCCTTCCAGCCAGTCGATGCCGTTCTCGCCGGCGTAGAGGCGGATGGGGAGGTCGTGGCAGATTTGGGGCATGGTGGGGATGCGGGGCGTGGGGAGCCGGCGCATGGCGGCGCGCATCAGCTCTTTGGGCGTCCACTGCGCTTGGGAAGCGGGTTCCATCTGGTCCCTCCATCGTGGGATGCTGGGGAAATTATAACAGGATATGCAGGTCAGTCAAACGGATGGCCTGACCAAATGTGGGAAAATTGCTTGTCGGTATCTGGACGCTCCACTGAAGGCAAAGGCAAAGCAGGGCATAGGGCTGATCCGCCGGCCGACGCGCGAACGGCGTCGGCCGGCTTCCCGATTATTCCCCCACCAGCGCCGTGAACTCGTCAAAGGGGATGGCCGTCAGGGTCTGCGTGGATTCCACGCCGAAGCAGTTGGCCAGCAGAGCCACCCTGGCGGCAGTCTTCTCATCCGGGGCCTCGAAGATGTGCAGGAAGTCATAGGGGCCAAGCAAGGCATAGCTGGCGATGCGCCGCACCTCCGGACAGGTGGTGCGCAGTTTCTGCTCGAACTCACGATCCATCTCCGCCAGATGGCGCATTTGCGTGATGCCGCGGCGCGAGACCTTGGTCAACAGGACAAAGGTCGCCATATCCCACCTCCTCGTTCGCAGAGCTTCGACCCCATCGTCGAAACGGACAGCGGCCGGGCCGGCCGGCAGGGTTACGCCGGCCCGAGCCGGCCGATGCGCTCCAGCTCATCCGCGATATCGCGCAGATCCAATTCCTCCAGCCGCCGGCGGGTGGGCCAGCCGGTGCGTGGGTCCCAGCCGCGCAGGGTGTAATACTCGTCCATGAGCCGGCGGAACCGCTCCACGTCCAGCGCCTGGCGCTCCCCCAGCTCCGGATTGGTCCACCACTCCACCTTCGAGAAGTACGGGATGACCGTCTCGTCCATGGCGCGATCCCGGCCGTAATTCCGCACCAGCACCGCGCGCTCTATATTAAACACGCGCTCGGCCATTCGTTCAAATTCTGCTTCGGAGATATCCAGCCCGGTGGCGGCGGTGAACATATGATACTCGAACGAAGGGCCGTCCATGTCCAGCGCGCGGGCAAAATGGTCCGGCGTCTTCTCGCTGTAAATGCGCGGGAAGATCTGGTCATCCACCAGCAGGGAGTCCTTGATGACACTGCGCTGGCCGTGCCAGAAGGCGGGGAAGGCCTTGTCCTCGTAGCCGGAGCGGATGTGCGCGGCGCTGCGGGAGCCGTACACCCGTGCGGCAACCTCGGCGATGGTGTCCCAATCCAGGCCGGCCTGCGGGGAAAGATGCTTCGACCAGGTCATGATGTTCTGGGCATAGCCGTGGCCGCTGGAAAGGGGATCGCGGGTATCCATGGCCCACTGCAGGGCCGGCACCAGCCAGAAGGGGAAGAAGATCTCATTGATGCGGTTGCCATGGCCGTCCCAGTGGCCGGCATAGCCCCAGGCGGCGTAATATTCGTCGGCGAATTCCCTGCCGAATCCGAGGATGTCTGGCGCCCGCCGGCCGCCCTCCGCCAGCGCGTCGCCGATGCCCTCGCGATGCGCAATCTTGCGCAGGAGCTCCGCCCAGAAGTGCGGGTCATCGGGGTCAATGGGAATGCCATCCAGGTCCTGCAGGAGGCCGGCGCGCCGGCAGTCCCTCAGCCACGGCACGATGCCGAACAGGATATCCCACTGGTTCAGCCCGTACTCGTTGCAGATGGTGCTCAGCTCGAAGCCGGCCTCGAAGCCGAGCTTCCAGTCATAGAAAGTGCCCGGCACGCCGGGGAAGAGCGCCGAGGCGCAGTGGAACTGGCCGCTGTAGAGCCGGCCTTTGCGCACCACGCCCGGCACGCGGTCGTACCAGCGGCATTCCGAACAGCGCACCGTACAGCCCTGGGTGCAGGCGTGGAAGCGCTCCCCGTATTTCACGACCTTTTCCGGGTCCAGGCGCGCCGGCCCCGGCCATCCCAGCGGCGCGTGGGCTTCCTCGGCGATGGCCTGACAGCGCCGGCGGAACAGCTCCGGCTGGGCGATGTGCACCTTCCCTGTGCCGCGCACCACAATGGCCTTCAGCCGCTTGTGACCCATGACCGCGCCGAACCCGCCCTGGCCGGCGGC
>JAPWUQ010000233.1 GCA_028275445.1 Anaerolineae bacterium
TTGCCCAGATAGACATGCTCATCCCAACCGGGAATGATGGTCTGGAAGATGGGGTTATCGCGCCAGCAGACGGCGGTGACGTAGAAGACCGGGCTTTCCCAAATGTCGCCGAAGTAGCCGTGGAACTCCGCCAGGGGGCCTTCGCCGGCGCGCTCACCCGGCGCCAAATAGCCCTCGATGACGATCTCGGCCTCGGCGGGGATGTCCAGGTCCACCGTCACGCCCCGCGTCACCTTCACGCCCTCGCCGCGGATGGCGCCGGCGATGCGCAGTTCATCATCGTCATAGCGCGCGCCGGCGGCGATCATGATGGCCGGGTCCAGCCCGATGGCCACGGCGATCTCCAGCCGCTCCCCGCGCGCCTCCTGCACATCCAGGAACTGCCGCACATGACGCCATTCGTTCAGGTTGAAGCCGAAGACGCGCGGCCCCTTCACCTGCATGCGGTTGTAGGACAGGTTGCCCCGGCCGGAGATGGGGTCCTTGGAGACCACCACGCCGCCGGTGATGAACGGTCCTCCGTCGCCGCGCGCGTGCACCGGGATCGGCAGAGTGCGCACGTCCACCTCATCGCCCACGCGCACATTGGCCTTCCAGGGCGCATCCTCCACCCGCACCGGCGGAATGCCGTTGATGGGGTCCAGGGCGCGCTGCATGACCTGCACGACCTCATGCTTCTTGCACCCGAGCGCCAGCGCGGCGCGCGTCTGACTTGCCACCGCGGAGGTGAAAATCGGCCAGGGACTGCCGACGACGTTCTCGAACAGGGGCGCCGGCCCGGACTCCCGCATCAGCGTCGCCGCCACATCCGCCAGCTCGTACTCCAGCGAGACCGGTTTGCGGATGCGCACCAGTTGGCCGGCCTCCTCCAGCACCTCTAAAAACGACCGCAGGTCATGGATACGCGTCATATGACCCCCCTTTCTCTCGCGCTCAGCGGTATATCCCACATTCATTCACCAGTTCCAGCGCAAAACGATAGGTCTCCAGCCGGGTGCCCGGCGGGAGGGAATGATCGGAGTGGAAGATATACCCGCCGCCGGCCATGGCCGCCGGCACCTTTTCCATTATCTCCCGCCGCAGGCCGTCCAGGTCATTGGCCTGGAACAGGCGCGCGTCGATGTTTCCGATGAAGGCCAGCCTATCGCCGTACTCCTTCTTGAGCGGCCGGATGTCCATGCCGGCTTTCACCTCCAGCGGGTGCAGGCAGTCCATGCCGGCCTCGATCAGCAACGGGATGGCCTGCCGCACATCCCCGTCGCTGTGATATATCACCTGACAGCCGTAGCGGTGGCCCAAATCGGCCAGCCGGCGGTGGAACGGCATCAGCACCTCGCGGTACACCCGCGGCGAGAAGAACAGCCCGTGATTGTAGGCGATATCGCCGAAGATCCAAAGCCCATCCGGCCGCAGTCCATGTCCCCACAGATCCTCAAACGCATCCTCGACGAGACGCACATCTGCCTCATACATATCGCGCAGCCAGTCCGGGTCGGTCACCAGCGCCATGAGCTGTGCTTCCGGGCCGATCTTGTGCCAGGTGCACTCAAAGGGGTCCAGCACGGAGAGGACGACATAGCGGCCCTGCCGGCGCAGATGCTGATAGCGCGCCTCCAATGCCGGCCAGTCCATGCGCGACGGGCGGTACTCCAGGAGCGGCTTGTATTCCTCCCAGCTTTTCCTGTCCTGGATGAGGAAGCCCAGCAAGCCCGGCGTCGCCTGGTGATCGGTATACTCTTTCGTCAGCGTGCCCCACTCGTCAGTGATGAGGCGATAACCAGGGCCTTCTTCCTTGATTTCGGTGGGAAGCAGGAAGGACTGCGAGAACCAGAACATGCCCATATCCAGGCCGAAATAGTCCTCGGCCGAGGTATCCGCCGGCATGCCCTGCGCATGGAACTCTTGCTCCGTCTCCCACCAGAAGGATTCGAAAATCCCGACCCGATCCGCCGGCTGGTGATCTATCAGCAGTCGAATACGTTCTTGTCCGGTCAACACTTCCTCCAATTACTCCCAGCCGAGGCGCCGGCGCAGATGCCGCAGGGCGGACTCCGCCTCTTCCAGCAGTGCCGGCTCGTCTATGACCAGCACCCTGCCCTCCTCCATCAGGATGCGGCCGTCCACGATAACCGTATCCACATCGCTCCCATGGGTGCACAGCGTCAGGGCCGAATCCAGGTCGTGTACCGGCGCGGCGCGCGCATGGCGAAGATTGACAAGGATGATATCCGCCGGCGCGCCTTCCTGCACCGTCCGGCCGTCGGTAATGAGCCGCAGGGCCTGGGCCGGCGGCAGGAGCGTGGGGTCCAGGTTCGCCACGCGCGCCAGCCCCACCGCCGCCTTCAGCGTCTCCCAGATGTCCTGGGTGTCGTTGCTGGCCGGCCCATCCGTCCCCAGCAGGACGCGCACGCCCTTGCGTAGAAAATCGGCCACCGGTGCGATCCCCGATCCCAGCACCATGTTGCTCACAGGGCAGTGCACCACGGTGGCCCCCCGCTCCGCCAGCCGTTGCTTCTCGCCCTCTTCCAGCCAGACGGCATGCACCACCTGGGTGCGCTGGTCCAGGACGCCGATGCTTTCCAGCCAGTCCACCGGCCGCCGGCCGAACAGCTCCAGCGTCATCTCCACCTCTTCCTGGGTCTCCGCCACATGGATATGGGTGGGCGCCCCAAACTCGCCGGCCAGCGCGTGGGTCTTCTGCATCGTGTCCACGGAACAGCGCCAGGTGCTGATAGGGCCGTTGGCGATTTCCAGCCGGCCGGGCTGATGCCATTCGCGGTACAGCCGCCGCAGGTCGTCGAGAATCGCATCCGCCGGCTCCGGGTTGGCGCCCATATCCGCCCAGGAGCGCGCCAGGGTCATGCGCAGTCCAACCGTCTGCGCGGCCCGGCAGACCGCGTCGGTGAACGCCGGCCCCCGTACCACCTTATGATGCTGGACCACATGGGTCACGCCGCAGTGCAGGTTCTCCACCAGCCCCACCAGGGCGGCCAGCCGCATCTCTTCCGGGGTCAGGGCGCTCTGCAGGGGCCAGATCAGCTCCTTCAGCCACTGCACCAGCGGCCGGCCGCCGGCCAGCCCACGCATCAGCACCTGGCTGAAATGCGTATGGGCGTTGATAACGCCGGGGAGCACCGCCTTGCCGCGCGCCGAAAGGACCCTGCCGGCCGCCTCCACCAGCGCCGGCGGCGGATCGCCTGCGCCGGCCGCGCGCACCTTCCCCTGCTCCAGGTACACGTAGCCCGGCTTCCACCAGCCCTCTGGGGCAAGCACGGCGCCGTCACGGATCAATATCCCGCCGGCGCTCCCCCTCTCGACACCGCCGATGCTCATGTCAGGGACCGCCCTCCATCCACGAAGTACACACTGCCCGTGGCGAAATCGCACTCGATCAGGAACTCGATCAGCCGGGCGACATCCAGGGGCGAGCCTACCGTCTTGAGCAGGGACTTCTCCTCGGCCCAGCGGCGCTTCTCCGGCGGCGCATTATCCGGCAGGAGGATGGTGCCGGGGGCGATAGCGTTGACCCGCACCGCCGGCGCTAATTCCACCGCCATGGACTTCGTCAGGGACCACAGGCCGGCCTTGCTGGCCGCGTGATGGGCATACTCCGGCCACGTCTGGAAGGCCGAGAGGTCCGTGATGTTGATAATCACGCCCCTGCCCTGCCGGAGCATATGCGGCGCCACCAACTGCGAGCAGATAAAGGGGCCCTTCAGGTTCACGTCCATGGCCAGGTCCCAATCCTCCTCGCGAATCTGCAGGAACGGCGCCCTCAGCCAGACCGAGGCATTGTTGATCAGCACGTCAATGCGCCCGAAGCGCTCGATGGTCGCGTCCACAAAGGCCCGCACCTG
>JAPWUQ010000256.1 GCA_028275445.1 Anaerolineae bacterium
GCCTTGACGCGCTGGAGGAAGCGGGCCGCCGGCGCGCCGTCCGTCAGACGATGATCGAAGGACAGGCTCAACGTCATCATCTGGCGCGCTACGATACTGCCCCCCGCATCCACCGCCGGCCGCAGGGAGATAGCTCCCACGCTCAAGATGGCCGCCTCCGGCGGGTTGATGATGGCGGAAAAGTCGCGAATCCCATACATCCCCAGGTTGGTGATGGTAAAGGTGCCCCCCGTCAGCTCGTCCGGCAGACTGCGGCCCTCCAGCGCCCGCTGGACCAGCTCCCGCAACTGCCGCTCGATGGTCAGCAGGTTCATCTGCTCCACATGGTGCAGGACCGGCACCATCAGGCCGCGTTCGGTGTCCACCGCCAGGCCGATGTGGATGGATTTGACGCGCTCGATGCCGGCCGGCGTGAAGCGGGCATTCATATACGGATGCTCCTGCAGTGCCCGCGCCACCAGCTTGATGAGCAGGGTGTTGAACGAGATTTTCTCCCCCAGCTCTTCGATCAACTGCTGGCGGGCGCTGACCAGATTGGTGGCATCCACGTCAATGTTCAGCGTGACCTGGGGCCGTTCCCGCCAGGCGGCAGAAAGGCGCTCGGCGATGATGGCGCGCAGTCCGGTGAGCGGGATGAGTTCGACCTCCTCCTCGAGCGACGCCGGCGGGGTGGGCACAGCCCTGGCCTCCAGCACGCGCTCCACATCCTCCCGCAGGATGCGGCCGGCGGGGCCGCTCCCCACGATCTGCCCCAGATCCACCCCCTCCTCTTCCGCCAGCTTGCGGGCGGCCGGCGTGGCGCGCGGCGCGGGCGCGGCGGCAGGCCGGGCCGGCGCAGGGATATCCCGCGCCACGATCATGCCGCGCGGGCCGGTGCCCTGGATGTCCATCAGCTCGACGCCGGCCTCGCGGGCCAACCGGCGGGCCTTTGGCGTAGCGCGCACCCGTTCCGCCGGCGCCTGTGCTCCAGCGGCCGGCGCTGGCCCTGCAGAGGGCTGGGCCAGGACGACGGCAATGGGCGTCTTCACCGGCACGGTCTGGCCGGCCGGCACCAGGATGTGCAGGAAGCCGCTGGCCGGCGACTCGATTTCCAGCACCGATTTCTCGCTCTCCAGGGTGAAGAGAGTCTCCCCTTTCTCCACCCGGGCACCCTCTTCTTTGTGCCATTTCACCAGCTTGGCCTCGGTCATCGTCAGGCCAAGCTTCGGCATGAGGATGGTATAGCCCGCTTCACTGCTCATGTGCTGTCGCACCTCGTTCATATGCACGATAGTAGGCGATATAGCGCAGTCCGTAGGGGTCTTTGCCGGCCAGGAAGTCGGCGGCGCGCACCACCGGCAAGAGCTGTGGCGTGGTCGGGTCCACCAGGGCCGCGTCCAACCCCCAGGGGATGGCGGCGGCCAGATATGCCAGGTCCACCGATGTCCCATGGGGCATGCCGAAGCCGGCATTCCCGATCCCCAGTATCGTGGCGACCCCCAGCTCTTCATGCAGGGCCTGCAGTGTCCGCAGGGTGACCGCCATGGACCCCGGCTCGGCAGAGGACGCCAGGCATATGGCGTCTATGATGATGTCCTCGCGGGGAATACCGTAGCGGCCGGCGGTCTCGACGATCACCCGCGCCTCTTCCAGCCTGCCCTTCACCGTGCGCGGCAGTCCGTGGCGATGGCCGATGGGCATGCCCACGACAGCGGCGCCGTAGCGCACGGCGATGGGCAGTAGCGTTTCCAGCGAATCCCGTTCGGCGGTGACCGAGTTGATGAGGGCTTTGTACGGCCGGAGGGCTTTCAGCGCGGCCTCCAGTGCGGCCGGATGGCGTGAATCCAGGGAGATCGGACAGCCCAGGGCCTCATGAACGGCCGCCGCCAGGCGGGGAAGCCACTGCACTTCGTCCACTTCGGGATGGGTCAGCAGGATGTCGGCCATGTCCACGCCGGCCCGATGGCCTCGTTCGGCCAGTTCCAGCAGGGTATCCAGCCGGCCTTCCCGCAGTTCGGCCAGCGCCTCCGGCCGCTGATCCATCAGACGGACCTGGTCATTGATCAGCACCGTCGGATGCCCTGGCCCAATATGCAGTTCGCCGCTGCGCGACGTCAAGACGGTCACTGCCCAAAGATCTCCTTGACCTTCGCCAGCGCGGCCTCTTCCGATTGGGATGGATAGAATTCCATGCCGATGAGGCCGTCGTACCCCAGCCGGCGAAGCGTCCTGGCGATGTTCCAGAAATTGATCTCGCCAGTGCCCGGCTCCTGGCGGGTGGGCACATCGCCGATGTGCACCGTGGGATACAGGCCGTGATAAGCTTCCAGGCCGTAGATGAGGTTGCCGGCGGTGCGCTGTTGGTGATAGCAGTCGAACGACATGCGCAGTTGCGGGTGATTGAAGCGCCGCACGATGTTCGCCACCTGGTCATGGGTGTGGATGAAGACCCCACCGTGGATGTGGAACGTGTTCAGCGCCTCGAACCACAGGGTGATGTTCGTCTTCTCCACCATCTCCAGGATTTTCTCCAACCCATCGAGCAGGTTGACGTACATCTCCCCTGGGGAATAGTCCTTGGTCAGAGGGGCGATCCATTCTTCCCCATTGGGACGCACCTCCACCTGATTGGAGAAGATGAATAGATGGGGGATTTCATAGCGCTGGGCCATCTCCAGGGTTTCCGCCCAGGCATCCAGACAGCGGGGATGGTCGTTGGCGTCCACAAGGTTGCCCAACTGGCCATCGAAGGTGGAGTTGATGATACATCCATGGCGCTGGCACTCGGCATAGATGTCGGCCATGGGACGCTCGCGCCAGAGCCAGACATCGAGCCGGCGGATGCCCAGCGCCGCAAAGCGCTCCACCCGCTCCACAATGGGCACATCACGGAACCAGAAATCCATATAGCCGGTGAATTCCACTTTTCCGCTCCTTTACGTCACGCTTTTGCGCCGGCCGTCAGGAACCGCACCGCCGCCAGGATATCCTCTACCCCAGGCAGGACCTCTTCTTCCAACACAGGGCTGTACGGGATGGGCACATTCTTCGCCGCGACCCGCACAATCGGCCCATCCAGATATTCCACCGCCTCTTCCGCCAGCACTGCCGCGATCTCCGCGCCCGGGCCGGCGCGCTTGTGCGCCTCATGGACGATCACCACCCGGCCGGTCTTCGCCAGGGAGCGGATCAAAGCCTCCTTGTCCAGCGGCACCAGGGTGCGGGGGTCAATCACCTCTGCCTCAATGCCCTCCTGCGTTAAGGCATCCGCCGCCGCCAGGGCCTTCGCCAGCATGCCGCCGATGGCGATGATGGTGACATCGCGGCCCGGGCGCACGACATTCGCCGCGCCGAACGGCACCGTGAAGTCCGGGTCCTCCGGCACG
>JAPWUQ010000141.1 GCA_028275445.1 Anaerolineae bacterium
AATAACGACCTGAGCCTGTGGGGGGATATGCGGACTGCCGCTATGCTGCATAAGGTCGCCAGCGGCGATCCGACCGTTCTGCCGGCGCGCCAGGTGTTCTGGATGGCCACCCGCGGCGCGGCCAAGGCTTTCGGCCTGGATGACCGGTTGGGTTCGCTGGAGGCCGGCAAGCGCGCCGACGTGGTCATGATTGACCTGTGCCGGCCGAACCTCATTCCCATGTACGAGCCCTATTCCCACCTGGTATATGCCCTGCATCCATCCGACGTGCGCACTGTCATCATCGAAGGGCGTCTGGTGATGCGGGATTGGGAGATCCTGACGTTTGATGAGGAAGAGGTGTTCTGCAAGATCGGGGAGATGGCGGAGGAGCTGGGCCGGCAGTGGGGTCGCGACACGGACTGGCGTAAGGCGATGGGACAGTAGCTGGGGAAAATACAGCTCCCGCAGGTCGCATACCTGCGGGAGCGTTTTTTCATTTCCACCCGGGGATGTGCACGATCCCGGAAAGCTGGAGCGCCATGATCAGCACGCCGACGACCAGCATGATGCGCACCACTTTCTCGCCCTTTTCCACCTGAAACCTGCTCCCGAACCACCCGCCCAGGCTGTTGCCAACTCCCAGCGCGATGCCCAGCGGCCAATCCACCTTGCCCTCGATGGCAAACATGATGAGCGCCACAATGGTGAGCAGACCGATGATGAAAACCTTGAGGGCATTGGTGCGCACCAGGTCCAGGCCGGTCAGGAAGACGATAAAGGCGATGATGAGGAAGCCCACGCCGGCCTGCAGGAACCCCCCGTACACTCCGATCAGGAAAAAGCCCACTACGGCGACGACCGCCCGCAGAGGGGTCAACGTCCTATCCACCTTCTTCATGCGTTTGGCAGGGTCCCAGAGGACGATAACCAGCACGACCACCATGACGATGGCCAACACGCGCCGGAAGAGCGCATCGGGCAGGTCAATGGCAATGCGGGCGCCGACGATGGAACCGATGACCGTCGGCACGGAGAAGAGCAGGCTCAGCCGCAGGTCCGACACGCCTTTACTGCGGAAGCCCATCACGGCGAAGACGTTCTGTGCGGCAACCGCCACGCGGTTGGTGCCGTTGGCGACGGCGGTGGGCAGGCCCAGGAAGATGAGCAGGGGTAAGGTCAGCAGGGAACCGCCGCCGGCGAAGACGTTGATCCAGCCGGCGACTGCCCCGATCACCAACACCAACAGCCCTTTCAGCACGAGGTCAGCCATGCGCATATCCCTTGGACGATGAAATCGAAGACATACGAAGACGGAGGATATACTGGATACAGTATCCTCCGTCGGATAGCAATGGCAGTATAGCACAGGAGGGCGCCGGCCGCAAATTACAGCGGCTTTTGCGCCGGACGATGGCCGGCCGGCGAAAATCACCGCCGGGGTGTCTGCCGCCCATAGGGTGCCGGCCCGACGGCCGGCGCAGGTGGTCATATCGGTTGACAATTTCTTTGCTCATGGTGTATAATGAGGTTATCCCTATTCGGGCCGCTGTGCCGCGGGCACAGCGCGTCGGAGCGATTTTGTTCTAACGGAGGTTGGCATGCAGGAGGGAGTCGATTGGAGATTCCCAGCGGATGGGCCGGACGCAGAAGCTGAGGAACCGAACCGAACCGTGACAGCCGGCGTCACAGCAGAGGCAGTCCCACAGGGAAACGTGGCACAGCAATCTGGTGACCAAACCCCAAACCCCACAGGAAATCTCATGAAGGGAGAAGAAGAGAGCAGCGTGCAGGACGACGAGATGATCACAAGCGTTGCGGAGGCCGTGGATCCTTCCCTCGACCTCGATCCAGCCGCTATCCCCCCACTGAAGCGGCCAGGGCTTGAAGAGCCTGCGGAAGAAGATTTCAGCACGATGGAGGAGCTCCTCCAGCAGGAAGAATACGGCATGGTACAGCCGCGCCGCGGCGATGTGCTCATCGGCCGGGTGATCTCCGTCGCTTCCGAGGGCCTGCTGGTGGATGTTGGGCTGAAGCGGGAGGGCATCGTGCCGGCGGCGGACCTCAACCGGCTGGACGCCAAGACTCGCTCCAACATCAAGGTCGGCGATGAAATTCCCGTTTACGTCCTGCGCACCAGCGACCAAGACGGCAACCTCATCCTCTCGGTGCACCGCGCCCAGGCGGAAACGGACTGGCTGCGGGCTCAGCAGATGATGGAGAAAGAGGAGCTGTGGGAAGGGAAGGTCACCGGGTACAACCAGGGCGGCCTGGTAGTGCCGTTCGGCCGCATCCGCGGTTTCCTGCCGGCCTCTCAGCTCGTCGGATTCCCGCGCCGCCTGACCGGCGATGCCCGCACAGCTCGCCTGGCCAAACTCGTCGGCGAGACCCTGCCGCTCAAGATCGTGGAAGTGGACCGCCGGCGCCGGCGCCTCATCTTCTCCCACCGCGCCGCCTGGTTCGAATGGAAAGAGCGCCAGCGCCAACGCCTGCTGGAAGAGATCCAGGAGGGCGAGGTGCGGCACGGCATCGTCAGCAGTCTGCGCGACTTCGGCGCCTTCGTTGACCTCGGCGGCGTTGACGGGCTGATCCATGTCTCCGAGCTTTCCTGGGAGCGGGTGGAGCATCCGCGCGATGTGCTCAAAGTCGGTGACGAGATCGACGTGTACGTCCTGAACGTGGACCGCGCCAGCGGCCGCATCGGGCTGAGCCTGAAGCGGCTGATCCCCGAACCGTGGTCCCAGGTTCCCGAAAAGTATCACGTTGACCAGCTCGTGGAAGGGGTCGTCACCCGGGTCACTGATTTCGGCGTGTTCGTCAAGCTGGAAGAGGGCGTCGAAGGGTTGATCCACCGCTCGGAGCTGGCGGATATCGAGCCTCAGCGCCCGCGCGATCTGGTGAAAGAAGGCGACCTACTGCTCCTGCGGGTGATCCGGGTGGAGCCGGAACGCCGGCGCATCGGGCTGAGCCTTCGCCAGGTCTCGGAAGAGGAATGGAGCCAGTGGGCCGCTTCTTATCACGGGGTTGAAGCGCCGGCTTCCGCTGACCCGGCGGCCGAGGCGAACGAACCCACATCCGATGAGACACCCTGACTGACCTGCCCCTTGCCCAATAACGCGGTGAGCTGTATCGGCTTCCGTAGCGCCCGTCCGTGTTGCGTGCGCCAGTTGTCAGGAGTGAATGAATCATGCTGGATTTACAGGCCATGCGTGAACGTCTCGAGACAGAGCGTCAGCAGGTCTTGGAAGAGATTGCGGAGCTGGACCGCCGGCTGGAGGTGAAGCCGGACTACAGCCTGGGCGCCGGCGACCCAGCCGTCTACCAGTGGGAGTTCAACCTGGCACTGCGCCAGCAGGCACAGGACAAACTCGAGGAGATTGAGGACGCCCTGCGCCGGCTGGATGAAGGACGGTACGGGATTTGTGAGAAGTGCGGGGGCAAAATCGAGTGGGAGCGCCTGGACCTCCTGCCCACGACCCGCTTCTGCGCCACCTGCGCGCAGTCGAAATCATAAACCTCTATCGAAGTGAGTCAGCCCCTGGCCGTTCGGCCAGGGGCTTTTTTATGCGCGGTACCGCTCACGACAGGCCGCACACCAGGTCCAGGAAGTCCTCCGCATCCTGGCAGGCGCATTGGCGCATCAGGCAGTCCAGGCGTGCCACCTCACGCGGGCCGAGCCACTCCTCGGCCTGCTGGCGCGAGATGGCGCCGGCCATGTACTTCTCGGAAACCTTTTGGCGGAACAGCTCCTGCACGCCGGCGTCCAGCGCCATGCTCAGGACCTCTTGTTCCGAAAGGCCCATCTCCTGTACCAGAAACACTAGCCGCTCGCCGAACGAGAGGGTGGACATATTCCCGCTCCTGGATGCGTTCCGCTCCGTCATCTTCTGCGTCGCCTTCATTATACCCGATTTGGCCGCGCATTTCAACCGCGCCGCGGCGTAGAAGATGGCGGCCCGCCGGCGCAAGCGTCTCTCCGCGTTGACACTTTCCCGCCGGCATGCTATAATTTGCAATAATGATGAGCTGAGGGTTGGGCGGCACAGCCGCGGCGGGCTTCTCCACCTTTCATCAGCGAAAGGGGTGCAAGCCCGTTTTATATGAGCGGCCGGCCCGGAAGGGAGATGCGCACATGCTGGACCTCAATTACATCCGGGAACACACGGACGAGGTGCGGGAGGGGCTCCGCAAACTGCACCTGGACGCCCCCATTGACGAGATCCTGGAACTGGACGCCCGCCGGCGCCAGCTCCTGCAGGAAGTCGAAAACCTGCGCGCCCGCCGCAACGCCGTTTCCAAGGAGATCGGCAAAATGCGCGACGAGGCCGGCCGGCAGGCCCTCATCGCCGAGATGCGCCAGGTCGGTGATCAGATCGACGCCCTCGAAGAGGAACTGCGGCAGGTGGAAGCCCGCCTGGAACAGCTCCTCCTGGAAGTTCCCAATATGCCCCATCCCTCCGTGCCGGAGGGCAAGGACGAGAGCGAGAACATCGTCGTGCGGCAGGAGGGGACCTTCCGTCAGTTCGATTTTGAGCCGCTCCCGCATTGGGAGCTGGGCGTGACGCTCGACATCATCGACTTCGAGCGGGCGGTGAAGATATCCGGCACCCGCTTCTACGTGCTCAAAGGCGCCGGCGCACGCCTGCACCGCGCCCTGGTGGCCTGGATGATTGACCTGCACGTGCAGAAGCACGGCTATACCGAAGTGCTGGCGCCGTACCTGGTACGGCGGGAATGCCTGATCGGCACCGGCCAGCTCCCCAAGTTTGCCGAGAACCTGTACTTTGACGCCGAGGATGACCTGTGGCTTATCCCGACGGCGGAGGTCTCGGTGACCAATTTGTTCCGGGATGAGATCCTGCCGGCGGAGGCCCTGCCCATCAACCTGGTCTCCTACTCCGCCTGCTTCCGCCGGGAGAAGATGTCGGCCGGCCGCGATGTGCGCGGCATCAAGCGCGTCCACCAGTTCGATAAGGTGGAAATGGTCAAGATCGTCGAGCCGGAGACCTCGGAGGAAGAGCTGTTCAAGCTGATTGACAATGCTGAGGATGTATGCCGCGGGCTGGGCATCCCGCACCGCGTGGTGCAGATGTGCACCGGCGACCTGAGCTTCACCGCCTCCATCAAATATGATATTGAGATGTGGGCGCCCGGCTCGCAGGAATGGCTGGAGGTCAGCTCCTGCTCGCTCTTCGGGGATTTTCAGGCGCGGCGGGCCAACATCCGCTATCGGCCGGCGCCGGGCAAAAAGCCGCGCTACGTGCATACGCTGAACGGCTCCGGCCTGGCCCTGCCGCGCGTTATGATCGCCGTCATGGAGAATTACCAGCAGGCCGACGGCTCCATCGTGATACCGGAGGTCCTGCGCCCGTACATGGGCGGTCAGGAAGTCATCCGCTGATCCCGCAAAGGCAGTGTGGCATCGCGAACCATGGGTGATATGGAACGGTACGAAGATATGGAGGCATACCCGCCGGCGCGCTGGCGCCTGCTGATCACCGGCTTTGCCGACGGCGCCACCAATATGGCCATTGATGAGGCCATTATGCGCGGCGTCCTCGAAGGCCTTGCCCCCTCCACCCTGCGCTTCTACGGCTGGGAACCGCCCTGCGTCTCCATCGGCTACTCCCAGTCGCTGGAAAAAGAGATTGACCTGGCGCGCTGTGCCGGCGCCGGCGTGGATTGGGTGCGCCGGCCCACCGGCGGACGCGCCATCCTGCATGTGGACGAGCTGACCTACAGCGTGGTGACGCGGTTGGACGACCCGCGCGCTGCCGGCGGGGTGGTGGAGTCCTACCGCCGGCTCAGCCGCGGCCTGGTGGCCGGCCTTTCCCTGCTCGGCGTCCCCGCCATTCAGGCGGAGTACCAGCGGAACGAAAACACGAACGGGTTCAGCTCCGCCTGCTTCGACGTCCCCTCCCATTACGAGGTGACGGTGGACGGCAAGAAGCTGGTGGGCAGTGCGCAGGTGCGCCGGCAGGGGGTCCTGCTTCAGCACGGCACCCTGCCCCTCTACGGGGACATCACCCGGTTGGTGGATTATCTGCGCCTGGATTCGGATGCGGAGCGGGAAGCCCTGCGGCGCAAGCTGGCCCAGCGGGCCGCCACCCTGGAAACGGCGTTGGGCAGACGCGTGGAGTTCGAGGAAGCGGCCCGGGCGATGGCGCAGGGCTTTGCCCAGGCGCTGAACCTGGAGCTGGTCGCCGGCGAGCTGACGCCGCAGGAGCGGGAATGGGCCGAGGAAGGCCGGCGCCTGCGCTATGCCAACCCGGAGTGGAACGCACAGCGATAATCAGCTATGGGCATGATAATCGCCGCCTGCACCATGGTACTGCGCCTGCCCGGCAACGGTTCGCTCAAGGGCAAGCGCAGTGTGGTCAAATCTATCGTGGCGCGCCTGCACCATGAGTTCAATCTCTCAGTGGCGGAGGTAGGGGCGCAGGACGCCTGGCAGGAAGCTGTCATCGGCATGGTCTGCGTCTCGAGCGACCGGGATTACGCCCACGGCCTGTTAGAGCGCGCCGTACAGTGGGTGATGCTGAACCGGCCCGACGTGGAAGTGCTCGACTACTCCATCGAGTGGTGCTAGCCCTTCGTCCCCCAGCCGTTTTCGCGCCGGCAGGCTTCCCTCGCGCCGTGTCCATCCGGGCATGAGCAACGTCCCTCCCGCGCGTCTGACGAGTTCGGAATAGGCCGGCGGCCCCTTTCCGGGTATAATATTGCTGTCTCTATCATCTTTGTGGAATTTGCGGAGAGCCATGGAAATCGGAACCATTCGTCCAGTGGATATCGAAGAGGAAATGCGCGGGGCGTACCTGGATTACGCCATGAGCGTCATCGTGGCGCGCGCCCTGCCCGATGCGCGCGATGGGCTGAAGCCCGTCCATCGGCGCATCCTGTACGCCATGCATGATATGGGGCTGTATCCGGACAAGCCCTATCGCAAGAGCGCCCGTATCGTCGGCGAGGTGTTGGGCAAGTACCACCCCCACGGCGACAGCGCGGTGTACGATGCCATGGCGCGCATGGCCCAGGACTTCTCCATGCGCTACCCTCTGGTGGACGGCCAGGGCAACTTTGGCTCCATCGACGGCGACAGCCCGGCGGCCATGCGCTACACCGAGGCGCGGCTGGCGCCCATCGCCCGCGAGATGCTGGCGGATATTGACAAAGAGACCGTGGACTTCGTGGACAACTTCGACGGCTCGCTCCAGGAACCGACGGTTCTGCCGGCGCGCCTGCCGAACCTCCTGCTCAACGGCACCTCGGGCATCGCCGTCGGCATGGCCACCAATATCCCGCCCCACAATCTGAGCGAG
>JAPWUQ010000001.1 GCA_028275445.1 Anaerolineae bacterium
TCGAGCCGATCTACAACGAACTACCGGTATTCCTGGTGGCGGTCGGGCGCGGTTCCATAGATACCGTCATCAACGCCATTGTCCTGCTGACCGCGGCGGTGCTCATCCTGGCCTACGGCCTGCCGGCCCTGCTGGCCGGCATTCGGCTGGACCCCATGGCAGTGGACCCACTCATCTACAAAAACTGGTTCTGGTGGGGCCTCGACATGGTGGCCGACGGCAACGTGCTGATGTACACCGCCGGCGTCTGGTACCTGCTGATACCTCTGCTGGTCGGCCGCAAGTTGTACGGCGAGAAGGTGGTGCGTACCGTCATCCTGGCGGATCTGCTGGTCTCCATGTTCGTCTGGAGCCATCACCTGCTGGGTGACCGTCCCCAGCCCTTTGCCCTGCGTCTGCTCTCCGGCCAGTTCGTCACCTGGGGCGAGTTCTTCACCATGGGGCTGACCATTTTCGCCTCCCTCATGACCATATGGCTGGCGCGGCCGGTGAAGTTCTCGCCGGCGCTGAAGTTTGTGCTGGGCTCCATCTTCGGCTTCGTCATGGGCGGCGCCGCCGGCCTCATCCAGGCCAACGTCGGGCTGAACCTGATCTTCCACAACACCCAATGGGTGGTCTCCCTGCACGCCCACACTTTCTTGCTGACCGGTCTGGGGTCGCTCATCTTCGCCGTCATCTACGCTTTACTGCCCATGCTGACCAAGCTTGAGATCCGCAGTCAGCGGTTGGTGAACCTTCACTTCTGGGCCTGGATGATCGGCAGTGTGACCATGACCTACTTTATGGGGCGCGCCGGCGCGCTGGGGATGTTGCGCCGCACCCTGTACCCGGTGCCCAATCCCTATCAGCCCTATATGACCGTCGCCATCATCGGATCCATCCTCATGGCGTTGGGCTTCCTGGCCTTCCTGGTAAATATTATCACCACCCTGGGATTGAAGGCGGTGCTGGGGCTGGTACTGCCGGCGCGCTGGTTGGAAAAGCCGGCCGCCGGCGGTGTAGCCGCAACCGCCGAAAGCTGACGCCTTACCCCGGACCTCCCGCAGGTATGTGCCTGCGGGAGGTCCGATTATTGCCGCAGGGCAGCGCGCAGGCCGGCCACATACTCCCGCAGGGCCGCCGCTCCATCCACTGCCCGCTCCACTACCGCACTGCCAACGATGATACCGTCGGCCAGCCCCACCAGGGCGCGCGCCTGCTCCGGCGTCGAGACGCCGAACCCAACTGCCACCGGGATGGGGGAGGCGCGCCGCACCTCTGCCAGGCGCCGGCGCAGTTCCTCCATGTCGAACCGCCGCTCGGCGCCCGTGGTGCCCAGCCGCGAGAGGACATAGAGGAAGCCGGTGCTCCGGCCGGCGATTTCCCGCAGGCGCTCCGGGCCGGTGGTGGGAGCCGCCAGGAACACCAGCGCCAGGCCCTCCTGCCGGCAGGCGTCCATCAGCTCGTCAGCCTCTTCCGGCGGCAGATCGGGCACGATCAACCCGTCGGCGCCGGCCTGCCGGCAGTCGCGCACGTAGGCGCGCTCGCCGTAATGGAAAATGGGATTGTAATAGCCCATCAGCAGAAGGGGAACCCGCACGCCGGCCTCCCGCAGGCGCGCCACCTGCGCCAGGCACCGCGCCGGCGTCATGCCGGCCTGCAGGGCCAGGTAGCTGGCGCGCTGAATGGCCGGCCCATCCGCCACCGGATCCGAAAAGGGCACGCCCAGCTCGACGATGTCCGCGCCGCCAGCCTCCAACGCCGGCACCAGCTCCAACGCGGCCTCGGGCTTCGGATACCCCATGGTGAGATACGTGATGAGCGCCGCCCGGCCTTCTTCCCTCGCCCGGGCAAAAGCCTGCTCCAGCGCCTGGACCCCCTGCCGTGCCACCATCGTCTCGTCTCTCATGCCCCTAACTCCTCCTGCAGAGCCTGCGTCACTGTGTCCAGGTCCTTATCCCCACGGCCCGACAGGTTCACCAGGATGATGTGCTCCGCCGGCCGTGCGGCGGCCAGGCGCATGGCTTCCGCCAGGGCATGGGCGGACTCCAGCGCCGGCAGGATGCCCTCCAGCCGCGCCAGGGCACGGAAGGCCGCCAGCGCCTCGTCATCGCCCACATGGGTGTAGCGCACCCGCCCGATATCATGCAGGAGCGCGTGCTCCGGCCCCACTGCCGGATAGTCCAGGCCGGCGGAAATGGAATGGGTGTTCAGAATCTGCCCATGGGCATCCTGGAGCACATAGGTCTTGACCCCATGCAGGATTCCCACCCGGCCGCGCTGGGGGTCGGCGAAGCGGGCCGCGTGCCGGCCGCTGGCGATGTCCGCGCCGCCGGCCTCCACCCCCACCATCTCCACCGGGTCCTGCAGGAAGGCGTGGAACAGGCCGATGGCATTGGAGCCCCCGCCCACACAGGCCACCAGCACATCGGGCAGGCGGCCGGCCTGCTCCAGCATTTGCGCACGCGCCTCCTCCCCTATCACGCGCTGGAAGTCCCGCACCAGCCGCGGGTAAGGATGCGGCCCGAGGGCAGAACCCAGCAGGTAATGGGTGTCCTGCAGGTGAAAGGACCAATCGCGCAGGGCCTCGTTGATGGCATCCTTGAGGGTCCGACTGCCGGCATCCACCGGCCGCACCTCGGCGCCCAGCAGGCGCATGCGCAGGACGTTGGGCTGTTGCCGGCGCATATCCTCACTCCCCATGTAAATGGTGCACTCCAGCCCCAGCAGTGCCGCGGCGGTGGCGACCGCCACCCCATGCTGGCCGGCGCCCGTCTCCGCAATCAGGCGCGTCTTGCCCATGCGCTTTGCCAGCAGTGCCTGGCCCAGAGCGTTGTTGATCTTATGGGCGCCGGTATGGGCCAGGTCCTCCCGCTTCAGCCAGATGCGCGCACCACCGCATGCTTCTGTCAGACGCCTGGCGTACGTCACCGGCGTCGGCCGGCCCACATAGTCGTGCAACAGCGCCCGATATTCCTCCCAAAACGCCCCATCCTCCTTCACCTGGCGATAGGCTTCCTCCAGCTCCTGCAGAGGAGCGATGAGCGTCTCCGGGACAAAGCGCCCGCCGTATGGGCCGAAATAGCCCCTCGCATCGGGCAGTTGGTCAATGTCCACTTTCCGCATCCTGACCTCCCATCCGCACGGCTTTCGCGCGCAAGATGAAATCGCGAACCTTGACAGGGTCTTTCTGGCCCGGCCGGCTTTCCACGCCGGAGGAAACGTCCACCCCCCAGGGATGGAGCCGGCGCACCGCTTCTGCAACATTATCCGGCGTCAGCCCGCCGGCGATGATGAGCCGCGCCGGCGGTACAGCCGAGAGGTCCATCTCCTCCCACGCCCAACGCTGTCCCGTGCCGCCGGCCCGCTGGGGATGATAGCTGTCCAGCAGATAGGCCCAGGCGTCAAAGCTCAGCAGTTCCTCCCACGGCACCGCGCCCCGCACCCGATGGGCACGGATAACCGGACGGGGCAACGCCCGGGCATAGGCCGGCGGTTCCGCCCCATGCAGTTGCACCAGGTCCAGCCTGCACTGCTCCGCGATCTTCTCGACCTCGGATGCCGGCGCATCGGCGAACACCCCGACGCAGAGCGCCTGACAGCCTTCCCCCCGCAAAGCGTTGATGATGGCGGATGCCTGCGCCGGCGCAATACAGCGCGGGCTGGCCGGCACAAAGATAAAGCCCAGCAGGTCCGCCCCGGCCTGCCAGGCCGTGCGGGCATCATCCAGGTTGGTCAGGCCGCATATTTTGACCTTCACCATTGGCCGGCCTCCCGCAGTTCCCGCAGCCGCGCGCGCGGATCCGGCGCCGTTACCAGCGCCTCGCCGACGAGTGCCGCCTGCACCCCCCACTCTGCCAGCCGGCGCATATCCGCCGGCGTGCGGATCCCGCTCTCCGCCACCACTATCACTTCCGCCGGGATCATGGGGCGGAGCCGGCGCGTCGTCTCCAGGTCCACGTGAAAATCGCGGAGGTCCCGGTTGTTGATGCCCACCACGCTGGGATGCAGGGACAGGACGCGCCTCAGCTCCTCCTCGTTGTGCACCTCCACCAGAGGCGTCAGGCCCAGCGCCTGCGCCTGGCGGTAGAGCGTCTGCAATGATTCATTCGGCAGGGCGGCGGCGATCAGCAGGACGGCATCCGCGCCGGCCAGGCGCGCTTCCAGGAGCTGATAGGTGTCAATGATGAAGTCCTTGCGCAGGATGGGAACAGCCAGGCCGGCGCTGTCCAGAACCAGGCGCACCCGCTGTAGGTCTTCCAATGCGCCGTGAAAATGATGCGGCTCGGTCAGCACCGAGATGGCGGCGGCGCCGGCGCTGGCGTATGCCGCGGCCAGCTCCGCCGGCTGAAGGTCCATGTTGAGCGCGCCGCGGGAAGGCGAGGCGCGCTTGATTTCGGCGATGATCTGCACCCCCGGGCCCCGCAGTGCCCGGGAAAAATCGCGGGCCGGCGGCGCCCCCGACAGTCTCTCCTCCAACATTTCGATGGGGGCATATTCCTGGCGCCGGCGCAGTTCCCGACGGGTATCCTCCAAAATCCGCTCCAGGATCATCGTGCCCCTCCGGTAAAGCGCACCAGCTCCTCCAGCACCCTGGCGGCGCGCCCCGCATCAATGGACTCGGCGGCCATGGCAATGCCCTCTTTGAGGTCCCGCGCCGCGCCGGCCACGTGCAGAGCGGCGCCGGCATTCAGCAGGACCACATCGCGGCGCGGCCCGCGCTCGCCGGCCAGGACGGCGCGGGCAATGCGGGCATTCTCTTCCGGATCGCCGCCGCGCAGGGCCTCCAGCGGCGCCGGCGTCAGCCCCAGCGCCTCGCCGGCCAGCTCATACGTGCGCACCACCCCATCGCGCAGGCAGGCGATGAAGTTGATGCCGGCGGTGCACAGCTCATCCATGCCCTGTGAATTATGCACCACATAGGCCGCACTGGCGCCCAGCTCTCGCAGGACATGGGCGATCACTTCCACCAGCTCCGGGGCATACACCCCGATAATCTGAAGGGACGCGCCGGCGGGATTGGTCAGCGGCCCCAGGATGTTGAACACGGTGCGCACCCCCATTTCGCGGCGCGGCCCAATGGCGTGCTTCATGGCCGGATGCAGAAGGGGCGCGAACAGGAACCCAAACCCGACCTCGTCAATACAGCGCGCCACCTCCTCCGGACTCAGCTCCAGGTTCACGCCCAGGGCCTTCAGCACATCGGCACTGCCGCAGCGGCTGGACACGGAGCGGTTGCCGTGTTTGGCGACCGCCACGCCGGCGCCGGCGACCACGAATGCCGCTGTGGTGGAGATATTGAAGGTCTCCGCACCATCGCCGCCGGTGCCGCAGGTGTCGATGAGCGGCCGGCGCTGGGGCTGGACGCGCGCCGCATAGCCGCGCATGGCGCGGGCAAAGCCGGCGATCTCGCTGATGGTCTCCCCTTTGGCGCGCAGAGCCGCCAGGAAGGCGCCGATCTGCGCCGGCGTGGCCTGGCCGGCCATGATGATGCCCATCACCTGCTCCGCTTCCTCGCCGCTGAGATGCTCGCCGCGCAGTACCCGCTCGATGGCCGCCGGCATGCTGATGGACACGGCCGCGCCCTGCTCCTCCACCACGTCGGACAGCCGGAGGAAATTGCGTAGGATGCGCTTGCCGGCCGGCGTGAGGATGGATTCAGGATGAAACTGCACGCCGAAGGTCGGCCCTTCCGCATGCTGGAGGGCCATGATCTCCCCCTCTTCGGAGCGGGCGGTGACGCGCAGTTCTTTCGGCAGGGGTTCCTCAACAATGAGGGAATGGTAGCGCGTGGCCTCGAAGCTGGTGGGCACGCCGGCGAACAGCGGGCCGCCGTAATGGATGATGCGGGAAACCTTGCCGTGCATCAGGCGGGGCGCCGGCCCCACCCTCCCTCCGAAGACATGGGCGATGCACTGATGCCCCAGGCACACCCCCAGGACAGGAATACGGCCGTGAAAGCGGCGGATGGCGTCGTTGGAGATGCCGGCGTCGGTCTCCGGCCGGCCGGGCCCTGGTGAAATCACCAGATGGCTGGGCGCCAACTGCTCCAGCTCCTGCAGGGTCACCTGGTCATTGCGGAACACCCGCACCTCTGCCCCCAATTCGCCCAGGTACTGGACGATATTGTACGTGAATGAGTCGTAGTTATCGATCACCGCGATCATGTTCCACCTCCCTTACTTCATGGGGCCCTGTTCGGCGGCGGTCAGGGCACGCGCAAGGGCCCGCAGTTTGTTCTCCGTCTCCTCATATTCCCGCGCCGGCTCCGAATCGGCGACGATGCCGGCGCCGGCCTGCAGGTACACCCGCTGTCCCTTCATCACGAATGTGCGGATGGTGATGCAGGTGTCCATATTGCCCGAGAAGCCGAAGTAGCCCACCGCGCCGGCGTAAGGCCCGCGCTGTTCCGGCTCCAGCTCCTCGATGATCTCCATCGCGCGCACTTTGGGCGCGCCAGACACCGTGCCGGCGGGGAAACAGGCGCGCAGTACGTCATAGGCGTCGCAGGCGGGGTCCAACTGTCCCTGCACATGGGAGACAATGTGCATGACATGGGAATAGCGCTCCACCTCCATCATGGTGGGAGTGGTCACTGTGCCGTAGCGGCACACGCGCCCCAGGTCATTGCGCGCCAGGTCCACCAGCATGACGTGTTCCGCGCGTTCCTTGACGTCCGTCAGCAGTTCCTGCTCCAGCGCCAGGTCTTCCGCCGGCGTGGCGCCGCGGGGCCGTGTGCCGGCCAGCGGCCGCGTCTCCACTATCCCCTGATCCACCCGCACCAGCACCTCCGGCGATGAGCCGATGAGGCGCAGGCCGTCCGGCAGTTCCAGGTAGAACATGTACGGCGACGGGTTGATGCGCCGCAGGGCGCGGTAGATGTCGAACGGTTGGGCCCTGGTCAGCCGATGAATGCGGCGGGACAGCACCACCTGGAAGATATCGCCGGCGCGGATATACTCCTTGGCGCGCTTCACCGCTTCCTCAAAGGCTGGGCGCGGGAAGGCGGTCTCGAAGGGCGGCTCCACGGCCTCCGCCGCCGGCGCCGGCATCCCCAGACCGTTCGGCAGGGGCCGGCGCAGGCGCGCCACCAGCTCCTCCACCGCCGCCTCCGCTTCCTCGCGCCCCCGGCCCTCCGCCTCCTCGCCGGAAGCGTGGGCGATGACCAACAGCCTCTGTCTGACGTGGTCATATACCACCAGCCGGTCACACAGGAGGAAGAAGGCCTCGGGCAGGCCCAGGGTATCCGGCTTGATGCTGGGCAGGCGTTCGAAGGAGCGCACCAGGTCATAGCTCATGTAGCCCACAGCGCCGCCGGTAAAGCGCGGCAGGTCCGGGATGGGGGTGCCGGCATAGGTCGGCAGATGCTCGCGCAGGACATCCAGCACATCGCGGCCGGCCAGCGGCAGTTCCGTCCAGCGCCCCTCTTCCTCGATGATCACCCTGTCGCGCCAGGCCTTGATGGTGCCGCGCGGGTGGGAGCCGATGATGGAATAGCGCGCCAGGTGTTCTCCCCCTTCCACGCTTTCCAGCAGGAAGGAGGGGCCCAGCCCGCGCAGTTTCAGGTATACCGAGACCGGCGTCTCGACATCCGCCGGCAGTTCCCGCACCACTGGGCTGAGAACCCGCCGTGCATGCGTAATGCTGGTAATCATCCTTCACCTCCCCATTACAGGCATATAATCAAAAACCCCTCGTCCGATCGACGCCCAGCGAGTGCTGGACGTATGACGGGACGAGGGGTTTGCAACCACCCCGCGGTGCCACCCGAATTAGGCGGCCGGCGTACGGCTGGAAACAAAAAACCCGTCGAGAGACGGGTTTTCATCGGCCGGCCAACCTCTCTCAGCGGATACGAGGACTCGCCATCGGCCCACGGATGGGAGCCTGATATCCCGCGCTCTGATAACGGTAGCGTTTCCGGTGCGGACTACTCGGGCGTTACCGCCCTTTCGGCGCACGACTCGCAGGCCCATTCCGCCGCGTCGTGGACATCGGGCTCGCACCTTCCCCCGACTCTCTGGGTCCCGGTGCGCGGCGTACTCTTCCTGGTCATCGTCTTTGGCATGTGCGATTGTTGAATTATATTATAGCCGGCCGGCGCCGGCTGTCAAATGGGCGAATTTGAGGGCGTGGGACACGTGATCCGGTGACAGTCACTGATGACAGTCACCGGTGACAGTCACCTGGCAGGTGACTGTCACCAAACGGATGATACACCAAATCGTGCAGTTCGAGCAAGCCTGTGGTATAATATGCTAAACGTTTCGGCTCTGTCGGGTATCCGGATGCCAAGGAGAAAGGTAGATGTCCGCCCCGTTCCGTTTCTTTCCCACGGGTGCGCTGATCTTGCTGGCCGTGATGACAGCGATCAGCGCCGTGGCCCTGGTGGTGCAGTGGCGAGAGGCGAAGCACGCCCCTTTTTTCCTCCTGCGCTATGAGGCGGCCAAGCGCGCTCGCCGGCTGTTCCTGCTCACGGTCCTGCTGGTCATTGGCATGGGAATCACCGGTTGGCTGACCATACAATACCTGAGACATCCGACGGGAGCGCCGGCCCGGCCCGCTGTGACGCCGGCGGTCTTGCCTACGCCGACGACGGCCGGCGGCGAGGCCGGCACCCAACCCCCTCCCACTCCCACGCACACCCGGATGCCCTCTCCCACTCCGACGCCTCCGGTGACCCCGACCCCCTCCTCTCGTCCGATGACTCGCTCTCCTGGCGCCAGCTTTACCTTCATCACCTTTGCGCAGGGCGTATCCGCATCCAACGAACCCCTTATGCCAGGGCAAGTCTTCTCCCTCCCGCTGGAACGGCCGATCTATGCCTTTTTCCGCTTCGCGGAGATGGAAAACGGCACCCCATGGCGGGCAGTATGGCGCAAAGGCTCGGTGGAGCTGGTATCCGACGAGTTCCAATGGGAGTGGGGGCGCTACGGAACCGCATACGTGTATTTCCTGCCGCCGGGCGGGTTTGATGCCGGCGCCTATTCCCTGCAGTTGTATATCGGCGATGACCTGCAGTTCGAGGCCAGCTTCGAGGTCCAATAACGCAACAAAGCAGTTCACCAGGAGGGAACCATGTCCGCCGAAATCCCAGCGGATTCGCCGCCCGCTCACGACAAGCAGAAGGTCATCCTCTATACCAAGCCCGACTGCCCAGACTGCTTCAATGCCAAGCGCTTCCTGAACAATCGAAATATCCCCTTTGAGGTCCGGGACATCACTGACCCGCAGGCGGTGGAGGAACTGCTGGCGCTCCTTGGGCCAGGCCAGTACGCGACCCCTATTATCGTCTTGGGAGAGCACGTGTTCGTAGGGTTCGAGGTCAACCGCCGGCATATCGAGAACGTGCTCGAGCAAATGTCCCGGTGAAACCACGCATGGTGCGGTGATCGGGCCGCATGCGCCATATCTGAACCGCCGGCCAGGCGTCTACACTTTCAGATTACTTGTCGGCGCACGGCTGACAAAGTCTCCAGGAGGTTATTACCTATGCACCAACCGCATCCGCGCGATCCTGGACACGGCCGCTGGGTCCGGCTCGGCATATGCGCCGGCCTGCTCATGGCCGGCATCCTGGCCTTTTCCCTTCTTTACATCCCACCCGCCTCCCTGGCCGTACCGCCCACCGCACATACCTTCTACGGGACGGTACAGCTCAGCGGCCAGAACGTCCCAGACGGCACGCTCATCACCGCATATGTGTATGATGGGAGCAACATTGTTATCTGCGGCACCACTACGACTTTCACGCCGGCCCCGCCGGCGCCGCAGGTTTCTGTGTACACCCTGCCCGTGACCGGCGATGACCCCGAGACTTCCAACAAAGAGGGCGCGGCCGAAGGCGATACCGTCCATTTCCGCATCGGCCCGTGGGATAACGGCGTGGACGCGGATCAGACCGGCATCTGGCATTCCGCCGATTTCACGGAGCTGAACCTGACCGGCACTGCACTCCCGACGCCGACCCCTACCCATACGAATTCGCCCACCGCCACCCCCACCGGCCCGACACCGACCTTTACGCCGACGCACACCCACACCCCAACGCCCACGGCAACAGCGACGCATACCCCCACCCCCACCGTCAGCCCGACGCCAACCGGCCCGACCCCTACGCCCACGCCTTCTCCGATGCCGACCTTTGTCTGCCTCCAGCAGGGGAGCGCCGGCTATACCGGGACCACGGATACCTACCTGGACCTGGCCAACCCCACCACTCCGTATGGCTCGGCCAATAAGATGTACGTGAAGACCCAAGAGATCGTCAACTCGTTGGTGCGGTTTGATCTGAGCAACCTGCCGGCGAACATCACCGTCGTCACCGCCACCATGAAGATACTCGTGCTGGACCGCACCCCGGATAAGCCCATCACCCTGCGCGCCTACCGCGTCGCGAAGCACTGGAACGAGGACGAGGCCACCTGGTACAACGCCACCTCCACCACCCTCTGGTCGGCGCCCGGCTGTCAAGCCCCCGGCGCGGATTACTCGGATATCGGCGTGGTCGAGCTGGCCGGCTTCGACGGGGAGGGGGTCTGGGCCACCTTTGACCTGACGAATATGGTGCGCCATTGGGTCACCTATCCCGCGGAAAACCACGGGGTAGTGATCAAGGGATATCGTTATCAAGACCAGACCACCACATACACCTTCTGGTCCTCCGAGGTCTCCAATGTCGGACTGCGGCCCCAGCTCTGCGTCGGCTACCTGATGCCGACCCCGACACCCACGGCCACTCCAACCAACACGCCGACCTTCACCCCCACACCCACGCCGACCCATACCGCCACGCCAACGGCCACGCCGACCCCGACCAATACCATGACGCCCACGCCCACCTCTACGGCCACTCCTACCACCGGCATCATCCGGGGACTGGTATGGAATGACCAGAACGGCGATGCGGTGCGGCAGGAGGGCGAGCCGCCGCTCGCCGGCGTCACCATCGGCATCCGCTACCTGGGCATCGAGTTCGACACCCGGGTGACCGCCGGCGATGGCTCCTTCGTCTTCGCCGGCCTGCTCCCCGGCGATTACACCGTGCGCGCCTACGATATCCCTGGCTTCGCCTGGACCACCCCCAATATGGCCATCATCCCGGTGCAGGCCAACACCACCAACTTCATCGAGTTCGGGGCCTGGATACCGCCCACCGCTACCGCCACCCCGACGGCGACCAGCACGGCCACCAGCACCGCCACGCCGACGCCGACACCCACTGCTACGCCCACCCCGTGTCCGGACGCCTATGAGCCGGACGACAGCATGCTCCAGGCCAAATGGATCGAGGCCGGCGGCCAGCCCCAGACGCATAACCATCATCAGTCCGGCGATGTGGACTACCTGAAGTTCGTGGGCATTGCCGGCCAGACCTTCCGCATCCGCACCTTTGCCCTGGGCGGCGCAGGGAACGACACCGTCCTGACCCTGCTGGACAGCGCCGGCGCGGTCCTCGCCCAGAACGACGATGACCCGCTGAACCCGCCGGCGTCGCGCATTGACTTCACCTGCCCGGAGACCGGCACCTATTTCCTGCGCGTGGAGCAGAAATCGCCGGCGGTGGGCGGGTGCAGTATCACCTATCAGATAGAGGTGCGCACCTGGGTGCCCACCCCCACGCCCACCCCGACCCCCACGCTGGCCAAACGCGGCTGGCTGCCGCTGGTGATCAAGGACGTACAGGGAAGGTAGGACGAGTTCTGACGGCAGTCACTGCAGGGGCGCATGCCGCCTGAGCGAACGGCTCCCCTTGATCCTCCCGCCGGCGGGGGATCAAGGGGAGCTTGCGCTATCCCCCGCCCGTGCATGCGCAGAAGGGGAAACGGGGGCTGAGCCCGGACCCTGCCAATGCGGCTCTTTCCGCACCCTCATGTGCAGGGTGTTTGCGGCATGGCGGCCGGCATGCTATGATATTGGACGACGACAAAATGTTGGGGGAGGCGAACGATGGGGACAGAGCACAAGCCTACTGTCGGGTTCATCGGGCTGGGCATCATGGGCAAGCCCATGGCGAGCAACCTCCTGCGCGCCGGCTATCCCCTGGTGGTGCACAACCGCAGTCGGGCGCCGGTGGATGAGCTGGCCGGCATGGGCGCCGAGCCGGCATGGTCCCCGCGGGAAGTGGCGGGGCGGGCGAGCGTCATTATCCTGATGCTGCCCAATTCCCCGCATGTACGGCAGGTCGCCGCCGGCCCCGACGGCCTGTTCGAGGGCATTGCGCGCGGCAGTGTCATTATTGACTGCAGTTCCATTTCCCCACGGGTCACGGCGGAGCTGGCAGGGCAGGCCGCCGGCCTGGGGGTGGACTGGCTGGATGCGCCGGTGACAGGTGGGCCGCAGGGAGCGACGTCCGGCACCCTTACGTTCATGGTGGGCGGGCCGGCGCAGGCCCTGGAACGCGTGCGCCCCATCCTGCACGCCATGGGCAAAACCATCGTGCACATCGGCGAACGGCCCGGGAGCGGCCAGATCGCCAAGGCCTGCAATCAGGTGGCCGTGGCACTGGAACTGCAGGCAGTATGCGAGTCCTTACTGCTGGCGCAGGCCGCCGGCGTCGACCCGGCCAAGGTCTACGAGGCCATGCGCGGCGGAGCCGCCGGCTCCTGGCAGATGGATGTGCAGGGGCCTAAAATCCTCCAGCGCCGGCATGACCCCATCTTCAAGGCCTGGATGCATCTCAAGGACCTGGAGATCGCGCTGGAGACGGCGAGCGATGCCCATGTGCCCCTGCCCGGGACGGCGCTGGTGGCCCAATTGTACCATTCCGTCCTGCGCGCCGGCCGCGGCGACGAGAACATCAGCACGCTCATCCATGCGCTGGAGGAGCTGGCCGGGGTGCGTGTGGCCGCCGGCGAGCCGGCGGAAGATAGCGCGCCGCTCCATCACTGCGACTAGCCGGCAGAGGGCCTGATAGGTCTCCCCCAATGTGTCCCCTTTCTCGCCGGCGGGCTGTATCCTGGATGCTTCTGCTGGCAGTGTGGATTGCCCTGGCTTCGGGGCTTTCCCGCTCGTCCGCGGATGACGGCGCCCGCCCCCAACAGTGGATCGTCTACATCACCGCCGGCACCCCCCAGCTCCGCACCCAGCTCATCCGCCAGGGCCTGGATATCGTCTCCGTGGACCTGCAGGGAGTGACGGCCCGCCTGACGCCGGCCCAACTGCGGGCGCTGGAGCAGGCCGGCTTCCTCTGCCAGGTGCTGGAGGCCGGCGCCCAATCCATCCCAGTGGACGATCTCTACCACTCCCTCGCCGAGACCGAGGCGGAACTGCAGGCGGTCGCGGCCCAGCACCCCGACATCGCCCGGCTGGAGGTGATCCGCTGGAGCGTGGAGGGCCGGCCCATCTATGCCCTCAAGGTCAGCGACCGCGCGCAGGAGGATGAATGGTCAGAGCCGGCGGTGCTTATCTTTGCCCTGGCGCACGCCCGGGAGCATCTGAGCACGGAGATGGCCCTGGACATTCTCCATATGCTGATCGAAGGGTATGGGCGATCGGGCGAGATCACCAACCTGGTGCATCAGCGCGAGATATGGATTATCCCCGATCTCAATCCCGACGGTGACGTGTACGATACGGAGAGCGGGTACTACCGATTCTGGCGCAAGAACCGCCGGCCCAACCCCGGCGGCTCCTTCGGGGTGGACCTGAACCGCAATTTCGGCTATCGCTGGGGATGCTGTGGCGGCTCCAGCCCATCCCCGTGGGAAGAGACCTACCGCGGGCCGGCGCCCTTCTCCGAACCCGAAAGCACAGCACTGCGCGATTTCGTCGAGTCCCACCCCAACATCACCGTCTCGCTCAGCCTGCATTCGTACGGTGAATGGATCCTCTGGCCGTATGGGTACACGTACGAATCCCCGCCGGCCGACATGCGCCCACAGGACTATGAGGCGTTCCGCCGGCTGGCCGGGGCCATGGCCGATCTGAACGGCTATCGCGCCATACAGGCCAGCCAGTTATACTTGGCCGATGGGACCGCCGATGACTGGCTGTATGGGGCGCAGGGGATCTTCGCCTTCACCTTTGAGCTGTATCCCCGCACGCCGAACCCAGGGTTCTATCCGCCCGGCACCGTCATCCCGGCGGAGACGGCGCGCAATCGGCCGGCGGTGCTGTATCTCCTGCGCATGGCGGACAATCCCCGCAAGGTGGTGGGAGAAGGGGGCGACCTGACCCCGCCGCAGGTGGCGCTGACTGCGCCGGCGGCCGGCGCATACGTTTCCGGTCCGCTTGCCATTTCGGCGGATGCCAGCGACGACATCGGGGTTACGCTGGTGGAGTTTATTGCGGATGGCCGGACGCTGGGACTGGATGAGGAGCCGCCTTTCGCGCTGGTGTGGGAGGATGTGCCGGCGGTGGGGAGCGCGCGGGTCTGGGTGCGTGCCTATGACGCCGGCGGGAACACGGCCGAATCCCCGCCCGTGCTGGTGCACTTTGCCGGCTCTCCGCCCGGCTACTTCCCCATTGTACAGCGCCAGTCCGTGACAAGCCCATGAAACGCCAACAGGGGGCCCGGCGTTGGGCCCCCTGTTGGTCGAGGCGAAAGGAGGGAGTACGGGTAATTTTCGATTGGGATGGGGCTCCCATGCACTGCGAAGCGCACGGCTTCGCTTACCAGGAGACCCCTCAGGTACTGCCAGAACTACAGGAACTGCCGGCGGAGAAGCTCGAACTGCTCTTACTGCCGCCCACCCCGAACAGGGAAAGCGCCTTATGCACGTGCTGGGAGCCGCACTTCGGGCAGGTCACGCCTTTGTCGGCGTTCTGCATGGATTGGACGAACTTCTCGAAGCGCTCGTGGCACTCGTCGCACTGATATTCGTAGATCGGCATAGCTGTCCCTCCTGGATGGCGGCGGGCTAGAAGCGGGCCGGCAGGCCCTGCCGGCGCCGGTCCTCATCCGCCAGGAAGATAAGCTGATAAGCATCCACGTTGCCGGCGCCGCGCAGTTGGCCGTTCACCAACACCAGCGGGTACGAGAGCCGCTGGCGTTGGGCCTGTTCCAGCACCTGCTGGAAGCGCTGGCGGGTATCCGGCTGGTCCACGTCGTGGAATTCGACGGACACCTCTTCACCATAGATATTCTTCAGGAATTGGCGGGCGATGGCGGTGGTCTCCTCCGAAGACCGCGCCGGCCCTCAACCCCACTGACAGACTTCCTCCGTGCGTGTGCCCAGAACCGTGATGTAGGTGTAGACCATGCTGTGCCTCCTCTTGTATACCCTACCAGGGTAGTGCATGCTATTATATCGGGGTGGGGATGGATTGTCAAATTCGGCGGGCACTGCGCACGGGTTCAACGCCCCAGGCACGGATGGCGCGATATCCAACGACCAGAAGATATAGAGTATATACAAGGTGTGTATGCGCCTCCCCAGCACCCACTTCGCAGGGCCGCTTGCCAAAACCTGTACAGCGCGGGTATACTTTGGAGGCAGAAGCGCCGGCGGCACAGCCGGCAGGGAGGGAAAGCGTTGATACCGAAGAACTTCCCCGGTCGAGGCAGGGTGGCGGTGCTGAAGACTTCGCCGCAGACAGTGCTCGAGGATTACGCGCGCCTGATGCGTCTGGCCGGCTACGAGGAAGCCCTGCCCAAAGATGCAGAGACCATCCTCAAGGTCAACATTTCCTGGCAGACCTGGTACCCGGCCTGTTCCACCGCGCCCTGGCAGTTGGAAGGGGTGATCCGCACCCTGCTGGCCGACGGATACGCCGGCCTCATCGCCGCCCATAACCGCACCGCAGTGGTGGACGCCTATATCGGCGAGCGCAATAACAAACACAAGGACATTATTGACGCCTATGGCGTCCGCAACGTGCACCTGTACGAACCGCATGTCGCCTGGGTGCACTATACCCCCAAGTCCCCCATGCTGGTGCTGGACAAAATCTTCCCCGAGGGCATCTATATCCCGGAGCTGTTCATCGGCCGCAATATGATTCATCTGCCCACGGTGAAAACCCACGTCTTCACCACCATCAGCGGGGCGATGAAGAACGCCTTCGGCGGCCTGCTGGGCGAGAAACGGCACTGGACCCATGGGGTCATTCACGAGACGCTGGTGGACCTGCTTTCCATCCAGCATGAGATTCACGCCGGCCTCTTCGCTGTCATGGATGGGACGTTCGCCGGCGACGGGGCCGGCCCCCGCGCCATGCGCTGGCACGAGAAAGATATCATCCTCGCCTCTGCCGACCAGGTGGCGATAGATGCCGTATCCGCCAAGCTCCAGGGCTTCGACCCCATGTCCATCCCCTTCATCCGCATCGCCCATGAGATGGGGTTGGGGGTGGGTGACCCCCGCGACATCGAGGTGGTAGGATATGATATCTCGGGGGAAAACTGGGGCTTTGTGCTGGAGGATACCCTGGCCAGCCTCGGCCAAAAGGCCATCTATCAGGGGCCGCTCAAACCGTTCGAAGGGCTACTGCTCCGCACGCCGCTGGCGCCGTGGTCCTTCTTCGCTTCCAAACTGTATTACGACGTCTACTGGTACCCACGGGTGGGCCGGCCCAGGGTGGAAGCGGCCCTGCAGACCAGGTGGGGCCGGCTCTTCCAATCCTACGGCAGTGGCGAAGTGACCATGCCCGGCATGGACACCCGCACGGCGGCGCTGGCCGCCGGCGGCTTAGCCTCGGTACTCCTGCTGACCCTGGCGACGTACGTATACCGCCGGCGGCAAAAGGGGAAAGGAATCTGAAACATGGACAGTGCCCAGTGGCTGGCGGCGGCCATCGCGGCCTTTCTGGCGGCGGCAGTACCGACCTTCCTGTACATCCTGCTGATTCGCTGGCTGGACCGCTACGAGAAGGAGCCGGCCTGGCTGTTGGCGGCGGCCTTCCTGTGGGGCGCCATGCCGGCGGTCATCATCTCCCTCATCTTTGAGTTCGTCCTCGGCCTGCCGTGGCAGTTAGCCGGCACGACGCTCCTGACCGCCTTCGTGGAGGCCAGCCTGATCGCGCCGGTGGTGGAGGAAGTGGTCAAGGCGCTGGCGCTGTGGGGCCTGCTGACGCTGTTCCGGGCGGAGTTCGATGACGTGCTGGACGGCGTCATTTACGGCGCGCTCATCGGCTTTGGCTTCGCCATGACCGAGCACTTCTTTTATCTGCTGGGAAGCTTTGGGGAGGGCGGTTTCTCCTCCCTGGCGGTCACGGCGGTTCTGCGGGTGGGGGTCTTCGGGTTCACCCACGCCGTGTTCACCGCCATCACCGGCGCCGGCTTTGGCTATGCCCGCAATGCACCGAACCGGGCCGCCGGCCGTCTGGTCGTGCTGGTCGCACTGGCCGGCGCCATCGCCTTCCACGCCGTGCACAATTTCGGCGCCACCCTGGTGCAGGCCGCCCCGGGCGCGCTGGTCCTGAGCCTGGCCAATAATACGGCCGGCATCCTCCTGGTGGCGGTGATTGTGGTGCTGGCGCTGAGCCAGGAGAAGCGCTGGATCGCCGAAGAGCTGAAGGACGAGATCGGGGTCAGCCTGAACGAGGAAGGGTATGCCGTGCTCATCCGCCGGCGGGCCGGCGTGGCCCGGCGCATGGGCAAGCTGGCCTGCGTGGCCGGCATCCGGGTCACCAAGATGGCCGAACTGCGCCGGCTGGCGACGGAGCTGGCCTTTAAGAAGGCGCAGTACCGCGCCGGCGACCGCTCGCCGAAGCTGGAGGAAACGATTGCCCGCTTGCGCCAGGAGCTGATCGCCCTGCAGGATGCGTTTGCCTGTCCCACCGATTTGGGGTAACATTCCCCGGGAAATTCGGTATACGGTATGCTGGACGAAAGGAGGATGCGATGATGCGCAGGATCAGGATCACCGCCGGCGGCATCAGCGTGACCGCCGAGCTGAACGATTCCCCGACCGCTGATGCGATCTGGAACGCCCTGCCGTTGGAGGCACGGGGGAGCACCTGGGGCGATGAAATCTACTTCTCCATCCCCGTGCATCTGCCGCAGGCCAGGGACGCGAAGGAAGTGGTCGAGCTGGGTGATCTGGGATACTGGCCGCCGGGGAACGCCTTCTGCATCTTCTATGGGCCGACGCCGGCCAGCCTGGGGAACGAGATCCGGCCGGCCAGCCCAGTCAACGTCTTCGGCCGCATCGTGGATGACCCGACCGTGTTCCGCAAACTGCGCGGCAGTGTCAACGTGCGGGTGGAGCGCCTGGAAGAGCGGTCTTGACAGACACGGGGACAATATTTTCACAGGAGGACGCCATGAACAGGGGCTGGGATGGCATTTGCAAGGTGGGCATCGTGCAGTTCATGATCTTCCCCGAGGTGATGCGCGGGGAGGGGCCGGTGGTGGAGACCATCACGAAGATCGCCGCGGATGACTTCTTCGGCGCCATGGAGATCACCCATATCGCGGACCCGGAGGCGCGCCGGCAAGTGGCCGGCATCCTCGCCGCCTCGCACATGGCCCTGGGCTTCGGCGCCCAGCCCATGCTCCTCGCGAACAAGCTGGACCTGAACCATCCCGAGGAGGCGGAGCGGCGCAAAGCGGTGGACCTGATGAAGGCGGCCATAGATGAAGCGGCCGAGCTGGGCATCGGGCGGGTGGCGTTTTTGAGCGGCAAGGACCCCGGCGAGGCCCAGCGCGAGCGCGCCCTGGACCTGTTGGTGGATTCCACAAAGGAGCTGTGCGAGTACGCCAAAAGCAGGGGTGTGTTCCTGATCTGTGAGACCTTCGATTATGACGTGGAGAAGCGCGCTCTGATTGGGCCGGCGCGGCTGGCGGCGCGCTATGCCGAGCGGGTGAAAGCGCAGTACGACAACTTCGGCCTGATGTATGACTTGAGCCACGTCCCTCAGCTTCGCGAGGACTCGCTGGAAGGGCTGTCCATCCTGAAGCCGCACTTGGCGCACGTGCACGTGGGCAACTGCCAACTGCGCAACCCGAACCATCCTTCCTACGGCGACCAGCATCCGCGCTTCGGCATCCCCGACGGCGAGAACGATGTCCCCGAGCTGACAGCCTTCCTGAAAGCGCTGTTCCAGGTGGGGTATCTCCAGGAACATCCGAAGGGAGACCTGCCCGTCGTGGCCTTTGAGGTGAAGCCGATGAAGGGAGAGCTTTCGGAGGTGGTCCTGGCGAATGCCAAGCGCGTGTGGCGCGAGGCCTGGGGCCGGCTGGAGCTGTAGCTCCGTCGTTTCCGGTGGCACTTCAGGTGACAGTCACCATACAGGTGACTGCCACCTGTTTGTCTCTCCCGCAGAGCATGGTAGAATAGCAAAGGAAAGAAAGGGTCTGGCTTGCGAGCGCGCCAGGGTTTGAAGCTTGAGTTTCAGTGAAAGCTTCCCCGGTGCCCCTATAGTAGGAGGATGCAGGGGTATCACCCCTACCCCTGGCCCCTTCCCCGCCGGCGGGGAAGGGGTTTGGGGATGGGGTCATTCGACCCAGGTCTTATGAGCATGCTGTCTCCAGCATTCTTACCTGATGATAGTACAACGGCCGTGGGCTGTGTCCCCGGGCCGGGAGGAAAACCATGCGAGTAGCAATCGCCTACGGACGCGGAGAGCTGGAGATTGACCTGCCGGACGATGTGCCGGTGCAGGTGATCACGCCGGCGGAGACGCCCGGCCTGCCGGACGAACGGGCGGCACTGCTGGAGGCTATGCGGCACCCGATCGGCTGTCCGCCCCTGCGCGAGATCATCCCCGCCGGCGCCCGCGTGGCGGTCGTCTTCAGCGACATCACCCGCCCCATGCCCAATGACCGCGTCCTGCCGGTCCTGCTGGAGGAGATCGAATCTGCCGGCGCCGGGGAAATCATCCTCATCAACGCGCTGGGCACGCACCGGCCGAATTCCCCGGAGGAGCTGGAGCGCATGCTGGGCCAGGAGGTCGTCTCCCGCTACCCCATCATCCAGCATGACCCCTTCGCCGAGGGTGAGCTGAAGTATCTGGGGGAAAGCTCCGTCGGACATCCGCTGTGGGTCAACCGCACGTTCGCCGAGGCGGATGTGCGGATATTGACCGGCTTCATCGAGCCGCACATGTTCGCCGGCTTCAGCGGAGGGCCGAAAGCGGTGCTGCCGGGCATCGCCGGCGAGCGCACCATCTTGCTCAACCACAGCGCGCCCATGCTGAGCCATCCTCAGGCCACCTGGGGGGTGACCCGCGGCAATCCCATCTGGGAAGAGATGCTGGAGATGGCGGTGCTGGCCAACCCCGATTTCCTGCTGAACGTGACGCTGAACGCCCGCCGGGAGATCACCGGCGTCTTCGCCGGCGCCCTACGGCCGGCCCATGCGCGCGGCGTGGCCTTTGCGCGCGAACATGCTATGGTGCCCGTGCGCCAGCGCTTCGATATCGTCATTACCAGCAACGCCGGCTATCCCCTGGATATGAACGTGTATCAGGCGGTAAAGGGGATGTCGGTGGCCGCCGAGGTGGTCAAGCCGGGCGGACATATCATCGTTGCCGCCGAGTGCTGGGACGGCGTGCCGGACCACGGCGAGTACAAGCGCCTCCTGCATGCCGGCCGCGATCCCGCCCATCTGCTGGAGATGATGAGCCGGCCGGATTTCCTGGTGCGCGACCAATGGGAAGTGGCCATTCAGGCCCGCGTGCAGGTGATGGCGCACGTGTATCTCAAGTGCTCGTATCTTTCGGACGAAGAGGTGCGCAAGATCCACCTGACGCCCTGTCATGATATCGGGGCGCTGGTGCGAGAGCTGGTGCGGGAACTGGGGTCTCCCAGCATCTGCGTACTGCCGCAGGGGCCGTTGGTGGTGCCGTACCTGCCCTCATCCGAGACTTCCCATGCCGCGAAGGGGGTGGAGCCATGAGAATCGCGATCCTATCGGACACGCACGACAATATCTGGGTGCTGGAGAAGGTGCTGGACGAGATCGCCGGCGCCGATGCCCTGATCTTTTGCGGGGATTTCTGCGCGCCCTTCACCCTGGCCATGATGGCGGAGCGCTTCCGCGGGCACGTCCACTGCGTGGCCGGCAACAACGACGGCGACCCTCTCCTGCTGAGCCAGGTGGCCGGCCGGGCCGGCAACGTGACCCTGCACGGCGCCTTCGCCGAGCTGACGTTGGGCGGCCGGCGCATCTTCGTGAACCATTACCCGCCCATCGCGGAGGCGGTGGCCGCCAGCGGGCTGTACGACCTGGTCTGCTATGGGCACAATCATCAGGCGGAGATACGGCGCATCGGGCGCACCCTGCTGGTAAACCCTGGGGAAGTGATGGGGCGCTTCGGGCATTCGACGTATGCCATCTATGATACGGAGGCCGGCGAGGCCAGCCTGCACGAGGTTCCCTGGCCGGCCGGGGGATGAGCCGGCCCGATAAAACGCTACAGCCCCCGTCGGCGCGCCGGCGGGGGCTGTATAACTTCATGCATCCCGCATCAGGAAAGCTCTTTCAACAGGCCGGTCTGGGCGTTGAACTCCTGGATCAGCTCGTCAATGACGGACACCTGCTTGTGGATGTTGGACCAGTAGTCGCGGTCGTACCACTGGGCCTGGATCTCCTCGTAGGTCTTGCCCTGCTGTTCCACCCAGGTATAGTATTTGAGGTTGTGGATGCGCCGGCGGTCCCAGTAGCCCAGCTCCTCCATGAATTCCACGCCCATGCCCAGCAGGTAGCGGGCGTAATCGGCCGCGGCATGGCGCTCGGTGTACTCGCCGCGCGCCTCGCGCAGTTCCCGCACGCGGCTCTGGTACAGCTCCATGGAGTCGGTGAGCACGGTCAGCACGATGTCGTTCTCGCCCAGCTCGTACCACTTGGCGAACTTGATGGAGGAGAGCAGGTTGGCGATGCCGGAGATGCCCAGCAGGTCGAGCTGATTCACCAGGGACTCGGGCACGCCCTGTTTGACCAAGTAGGCGCGGCCGGCCGGCTCGTTGAACAGGCGCACCAGGCTCATGCAGGCCTCGTCGTCAATGGCCATCACCAGGTCGGTGTTCTTCATATTGTGGATCCAGGGCACGTGCTTGTCGCCGATGCCCTCGATGCGGTGCCCGCCGAAGCCGTTCAGCAGGAGGGTGGGGCACTGGAGCGCCTCGCTGGCGGCGACTTTGCTGGTAGGGAAGATTTCTTTGAGATAGTCGCCGCAACCGATGGTGCCGGCGGAACCGGTGGTCAGCACCACGCCGCGATATTCATCCCGCGGCCCCATTTCCTTTTCCAGCACTTCCTGCATGGCATGGCCGGTGACGTAATAATGCCAGAGGTGGTTGCCGAACTCGTCGAACTGGTTGAAAATGACCACGTCATTGCGGGTGCGGCGAAGCTCCCAGCACTTGTCGAAGATTTCCTTGACGTTGCTCTCACAGCCGGGGGTGGCGATGACCTCGCCGGCCAGGCGCGACAGCCATTCGAAGCGCTCCCGGCTCATCTCCTCCGGCAGGATGGCGATGGAATCGCACCCCAGCAGAACGGAGTTGTACGCGCCGCCGCGGCAGAAGTTGCCGGTGGAGGGCCAGACCGCTTTCTGCCAGGTGGGGTCAAACTGGCCGGTCACCAACCGCGGCACCAGACAGCCAAAGGTAGCGCCGACCTTGTGCGCGCCGGTGGGGAACCATTTGCCGACCAGGGCGATGATGCGGGCCGGCACACCGGTCAGTGAAGACGGGAACTCGATGTAGTTGACGCCGTTGAAGCCGCCGCCGAAGGGTACCGGCTCGTTCTTCCAGGTGATGCGGAAGAGGTTCAGGGGGTTGACGTCCCACAGGCCGACTTTCTTGAGCTGGGCCTTGATGGCATCGGGGATGAGGTCCGGGTTGCGCTGTTGCTCGAAGGTGGGGATGATGATGCGGCGCTCGCGAGCGCGCTGGACGGCACGGCGCAGGACTTCCTGGTTGATGGTCAGGTCCATAGCAATACCTCCGTAAAGTGAAGAGATCAGGGTTTCTGAACAATTTGGTCCAGAAGGTTAAGAGAGCCGGCGGCCCCAGCCCATTTGTCTGAGGTCTGACATATTATACCATGCAAGTGCGGGGACGTCAAACCGAGGGGATGGGGCCGGCGGTTGGCTCTCCTCCCGCGTGCAGGGAGGGGCTATCTTCTCCACCGACCCTCTGCTTTGCGCTTCCCATGCCCCGGGGTATAATACGTGGGCGACCTGTGGACAGGCACAGGATCACCTGGAACGGGGCCGCGCGCCCCCTAGAATCGAAGGCATCGTGGAGCAGGAAACCTACGTCGCGCTGGACCTGGAGACCACCGGGCTTTCTCCAGAGCGAGACCGCATCATTGAGATCGGGATGGTGAAGTTCACGCCCCAGGGCGTGCTGGACACCTTCGCCACCTTTGTGAACCCTGGCCGGCCCATCCCCTTCCAGATCACCCAGCTCACCGGCATCCGGGATCGCGATGTGCGCGACGCGCCGACCCTGGAGACCCTCCTGCCTGCCATCCGCTCCTTCATCGGCAAAAGCACCCTGATCGGGCACAACATCGGGTTCGACATCTCGTTCCTGGCGGCCGCCGGCCTGCGCCTGCGCAATCCCTCGATCGACACCTTCGCCCTGGCCGGCATCGTCTGGCCGCACGCCGCCCGCTATAACCTGGCCACCCTGGCCGCGGAAATGGGCATTACCCCGCAGGCTTCCCACCGCGCCTTGGAGGACGCGGACACCGCCCGGCAGTTGTTCCTGGCACTGCTGGAGCGCGCCCGCCAGCTCCCGCTCAGCCTGATCCAGGACATCAACCGCCTGGCCGAGGGGACCGGCTGGCCGCTGGCCGGCATCTTCCGCTCCATCGAACATGCGCGCACCCGCAGTGGTTTCGCCCGCGCCACCCTGGCGGACCAACTGCGCGCCAAGGGCCTGCTGGATGACAGCGGGGCGGTAGCCCTGCTGGAAGATGTCGAGGCGGTGGAGGAAGTAACGCCGGCGCCGGACCTGGTTTCTTTCGACATCGAAGCGCAAAAGGCGCTCTTCCTGCCCGACGGCCTGCTGGCACAGCAGTTCCCCGGCTATGAGTTCCGCCCCCAACAGGTGACCATGCTCGAGGCGGTGGCGGAGACACTGCGGGACGGCGGGGTGCTGATGATCGAGGCCGGCACCGGCACCGGCAAAACCCTGGCGTACCTGGTGCCGGCGGCCTACTACGCCGTGTCGCAGGGCAAGCGCGTCGTCATCTCCACCAACACCATTAACCTGCAGGACCAAATTTATCAGAAGGATATCCCTGACCTCCAGCGCATCCTGCCCTTCCCGTTCCGCGCGGCGGTGCTCAAAGGCCGATCCAACTACCTTTGCCTGCGCAAGCTCCAGACCATGAAGCAGTCCCGGCAGTTGTCCGCCGATGAGGTGCATGCTCTGGTGCGCATCCTCATCTGGGCGCAGAGCACGGCCACCGGCGACCAGGCGGAGCTGATGCTCCCCAACGACACCGATAAAGCGGTCTGGTCGTACCTCTCGGCGGAATCCGAGACCTGCTTGAACGAGGAATGCCGGTACTTTCAGCGCGGCAGTTGCTTCCTTCAGCGGGCACGCCAGCGGGCCGCCGGCTCTCACCTCATCATCGTCAACCATTCCCTCCTGCTGGCCGACGCGGCCGTCGAGAACGCGGTCCTGCCGGAATATGACTGCCTGATCGTGGACGAGGCCCATCACCTGGAGGACGCTACCACCAAACAGCTCAGCTTTCATGTCTCTCAGCCGGCCATCGAGCAGGAGCTGGGCTGGCTGACCGGCTCCTCTCGCGGGCGCGGCTTTCAAGGGCTTTTGCATGAGGCAGTTGCCCTGCTCTCCCCGCATCTGGCGCCGGATTCGCGTGCGGAGCTGATGCGGTTAAGCCAGGAGATCGCCGGCCTCGCCGAGCAGGTGCGCGACGCCGCGCAGTCGCTTTTCTCGTCCCTGGCGGCCTTCGCCGAGCACCAGAACGATACCTCGGGGGATTACAGCCTGCGCCTGCGCATCACCGATGCCCTGCGGGTCCAGCCGCGCTGGTCCCAGATCGAGATAATGTGGGACAATACGGCAGTGCTGATCAGCGGACTGCGGGAGCGCCTGCGCCGGCTGGGGCAGATGGCGGTGGAAGCAGCCTCCCTGGACGACGTGGAAGGTCTGCCGGAGCTCATCCGCGACCTGGCCGGCCGCGCCGAATTCTGGAACCTGATCCAGTCGGAAGTCACCGCCATATTGACAAGCTCGCGTGCCAATCGGGTGGACTGGCTGGAAATACTGCCGGAGGCCAACACCGCCTCCCTGCACTCCGCGCCCCTGCATGTGGGGGAGATGATTTACGAGTATCTGCTGAGCCGCCGGCATGCGGTGGTGTTCACCTCCGCGACCCTGCGCGCCGGCGAGGATTTCTCCTTCCTGCGCGAGCGGCTGGGCATCCTCGATGCCCGCGAGGTGGCGCTGGATTCGCCCTTTGACTACCGCGCCTCCACGCTCATCTACTGCCCGACGGACATGCCGGAGCCGTCCCAGCCCTTCTACCTGGCCAGCGTGGCGCGGGCCATCGAGCAGGTGGCGCTGGCCCTGCGCGGCCGCACGTTGGTGCTCTTCACCTCGTACCACCAACTGCGCAAGGCGCTGGAGCTGGTGGGGCCGGCCCTGCACGAGGCCGGCATCACCATCCTGGCACAGGGCAATGGGTCTTCCCGCACCCAGCTCCTCCAGCAGTTCAAGGAAAGCTCCGATACGGTGCTCTTCGGCACGCGCAGTTTCTGGGAGGGCATTGATGTGGTGGGGCCGGCGCTGAGCTGTGTCATTATCACCCGCCTGCCCTTCGCCGTGCCTACCGAACCCATCTTCGAGGCGCGTTCCGAAGCCTTCGAAGACCCCTTCCAGCAGTACTCGGTGCCCGATGCCATCCTGCGTTTCCGCCAGGGGTTCGGCCGGCTGATCCGCAGTCACACCGATCGCGGTGTGGTCGTCATCCTGGACCGCCGCGTGCTCAGCAAGCGCTACGGTCAGATGTTCCTCAAAGCCCTGCCTTCCTGCACGGTCGAGCACGGCCCGCTGGACTTCGTCGGCCACCGCGCCGCCCAATGGGTCGGGTCACGGAGCTGATATGCGTCCCCTGTGCCCGCGCGCTGCCCGGCTCCTCTCACGACGGGATGCCCCGCCGGCCGGCATCTTGCTGGCCGGCCTGCTCCTGCGCCTGCTCCGCCTGAACTTCCAGCCGCTCTGGTTCGACGAAGGCTACAGCTTCTACTTCGCTCATCTGCCGGTGCCGGCACTGCTGGCCGCCACGGCGGTGGACATTCACCCGCCGCTATATTACCTGGTGCTGAAGGCCTGGCTGGCGCTCACCGATCCCCTCCTGCCGGCGGTCATCGGCGCGCGCCTGCTTTCCGTGCTGTGGGGCACAGCAACCATCCCGCTCCTGTGGGCCATCGGCCGGCGCCTTGGCCGGGGGCGCGCCGGCCTGCTGGCCGCCGGCCTGCTGGCCATCTCCCCGTTCCATATCTATTACTCGCAAGAAGTGCGCATGTACGGCATGGTGACCTGCCTGGGCGCCCTGGGGGTGTGGCTGACCCTGGAGGCGCTGGAGCGCCGGCAGGCCGTCTGGTGGGCCGGCGCCGGCCTGGCGCTGTTGGCCGCCCTGTACACGCAGTATTACGCCGTCTTCATCGTCCTGGCGCTGACGATTTTCCTGGCCGTGAGCCGGCGCGGCCGAGAGGCCTGGCGCGCCTGGGGCGCGGTGCTGGCCGGCATCACCCTGGCCTATCTGCCCTGGGTATGGTACACCGCGCCGCGCCTGATCACCTACGTGCGGTACAAGGTGAGCATGGACAAAGACCTGCCCCTGGCGCCGTGGGAGTTCCTGCGGCGCGTCCTGCTGGCATACGGCGCCGGCCATCTGGAGGGCCGTTGGCAGAACTGGTGGCCGGCGGGGCTGGTGCCGACGGTTCTCGTGCTGGCCGGCGCGGCCTGGCTCCTGCTCCGCAGGCGCCGGCATCCAGCGCAGGGGACGATCCTGGCGCTGGGCCTCTCCTGGTGGTTGATCCCCTGGCTGGGCGGGTATCTCATCAACCTTATCGCCCCCTTCAATCCGCCGCGCAGTGAGCGGTTGGAGCTGATCGCTTTGCCGGCCTTCCTCCTGCTGGGCGGCGAGGCGCTGGCGGCCGCCCTGGAGCAGGCCCGGCCGGCAGTACGCCGCACTGCCCTGGCCGGCCTGGCGCTGTGCGTGGTCACCGCCGGCCTCTCCCTGGCCGGTTTTTACACCGTGCCGCGCTATCCGCAGGAGGACTACCGCGACATCGCCCAATTCATCGCCGCGCGGGGCCGGCCGGATGACGCCGTCATCTGCGTTTTCCCCTGGCAGGTCGGGTATTTCCAGGCCTATTTGGACTCGCCGCCGGCGCTGATCGAGACCCCCTCGCAGATATACCCGCAGGCGCGCCAGTTTTGGGCGGATGACCCGGCGCGCATGGCGCGGGAGCTGGATGCCCTCCTGCAGGAGCACGGCCGGCTGTGGATGCCGGCGTACCTCACCACCGGCAGTCGGCTGGAAGGGATGGCGCTCGATTATCTGGACGCGCATGCCGTGCGCGCCTACAGCCGCTGGTACGGCACGACGCTGTTGACCATGTACGTCCCTGTGCCGGCGCTCGTGCCGTCTGCCGGCGGTGTGGATTTCGCCGGCGTCGTGCGGGCGGCGGACATCCTCCTCAGCAGTGAACCTCTCCCGTCCGCATATGGCAGTGCAGTGGTGCAGGTGACGTGGCAGAGCGCCGTGCGGCCGGACGAGGATTATCACATCGTCTTTCGGCTGGCCGATGACCGGGGCCGCACCTGGGCGCAGTGGGACCGGGAGCCGCTCTGGGGCCGGCGGCCCTTTTCCGCCTGGGGAGCGGGGGACCGCCTCACGGAGCGCTACGGCCTTCTGCTGGATGCCGGCCTGCCCCCAGGCACATATCAGCTCCGGCTGAGCCTGCGCCGGCCGGACGGGACCCCCCTGCCGGTCCAGAGCGCGTCCTCGACGGAAATCCCTACGGAGGCACTGCTGGGCGCGGTGGAAGTGACGCGGCCGGCCCAGCCGGTGCCGCCGGCGGCGGTGGCGGCGCCGCACCAGGTCCGGGCCGACCTGGGGGGAGCCGTGCGGCTGATCGCGTATGATCTGCCGCCGGCGCCCTGGAAACCGGGGGATACCGTTGAGATCCTCCTGTTCTGGCAGTGCCTGAACGCGCCCGGGGAAGAGCTGGTGACCTTCGTCCAGCTCCTGGACCGGGAGGGCCGGCTGATGGCCGCCGCCGAGATGCCCCCCACCGCCGGCTTTTTCCCGACATCCCGCTGGCAGGCCGGCGATATCATTCGCGACCGTCAGGAGCTGACCCTGCCGGCCGCCCTGCCGGATGGGACGTACCAGCTTATCGCCGGCTTGTTCCGCGCCTCGGACCGGGCGCGTCTCCCCGTGACGGCGGGATTGGGCCGCGGCAGAGATTATGTCCCATTGGGGCGCGTGGGCGTGGTGGGCCGGCCTCATTCCTTCACGCCGCCGCAGGCGGCCCAGCCCATGAACGTGCGCTTCGGCGACCTGGCGGAGCTGGTGGGCTATGATTGGCGCATCCAGCCGTCCGCCGGCGGGCCGTACCTGGCACTGACGCTGTACTGGCATGCTCTGCGCGATGGGGATCGGCGGTATAAGGTCTTTGTGCACGCCTTCGACGACCAGGGAGTGATGGTCGGCCAGCATGACGGTGTGCCCGGCGCCGGCCAGTTTCCCACCAGCGGCTGGGTGGCCGGCGAGTATATCGCGGACGAGCATCCGGTGCTTCTGCCGGCGGGCTTCGCGACAGACCATCTGGGGAAATTATGGGTGGGGCTGTACGACGATACGGGGCGTCTGCCGGCCTTTACCTCCGACGGCCGGCCGCTCGGCGATCATGTGGAGATCACCCTCGCCCGGTAGGGGCCTGTTATTCCTCTCGCTCTGCCACCAGGAAGTGGGACAATCCGAAGAAGCGCAGAGGGGTGCGCTCCAAGAAGTGGAAGAGGGCGCGTATCAGCCGGCCGGCGCGCGGCCAGCGCGCCACCAGGTTGTCAAAGCCGGGGTAAATCTGGGTGTGGTACACGATACGCAGGGGCGTGCCGGCCAGCAGGCCGCGGATTTGCCGGCGCGTGTATGCCCGGGCATGCGGACAAAGGCGGTTCCGCCAGCGGTCCGGCAGGTAATTGACCAGCGGGATGTTGCCGAAGTGATAGCGGCCGCGCCACTCGATGCCGTGGGTCTCGAAGGGGTACCAGCGGTTGGGGACGAAGATGATCACGCGGCCGCCGGGCCGTACACAGCGCGCCATCTCCTGTACAGCGCGCCGGTCATCCGCCACATGCTCCAGCACCTCGTGGGAAAAGATGACGTCGAAGGATGCCGGCGCGAAGGGCAGGGATTCCACCGCGGCCACACATACCCGTCTGGTCACCGCAAGCGCCTCGGCGGCGCGATCCGCCTCGATCTCCACGCCGTACGCCGCCGCGCCGCGCCCTTGAAAGGCGGCCATATAGGTGCCCACGCCACAGCCGGCGTCCAGCACGCGCTGGCCCTGCAGTCCTGCCCACCGCTCCACCAGAGCCAGCCGGCGCTCCTGGCCGGCGCGCCATACAAAGCTGGGCGCCCCGCGCCGCTGGAATGTCTCCTGGATGGAACCCGCACGGCTTGTCATCTTTCTATCCTTTCGCCGGCGCCGTCGCCATCGTTCAGCCGGGCGTACAGGTCGCACAGGCTGTGATAGAGGCGCTGGCAGGTCTGCTGAATGCCCTCGCGCGGCCCCCGGCCGTCCTCATAGAACACTGCCGTGCCGGCCAGGATCTGCCGGCGGCCGGCGTGCACCGCAATGGGATAGACCGGCAGTCGTCCGCCGAATTCCCGCTCGTACATGCGGCATAACCCCACGAAACCACAGCGAAAATGATGGATGCCCAGCTCCGGGTGCGCCGGCTGGAGGTTGTCCTCCGGGAAGATGAGCAGTATCTGGCCCTCGGCCAGGAGTTGAAGACTGCGGCGGAAGGCGCTGATGGTGCGATCGCGGTTCTGGTCCACCGGCACACTGCCGATGCCGTTGATGATGCCTACGGCGATGCGCGCCACGATGTGGGAGACCAGCATGCCGGCCGGCCCGGAGAGCCCCCAGACGGGATGGACGAAATCGTCATATAGGTAGCGGGGCGCCCGGCGCGGGTCGGTCATTTCGCCGATGACCCAGGGATACAGGCGCTGGGGCAGGGAAAGGATGGCCTCCACCGGGCCGATACTGCCCAGATGATTGGCAATGATGATCGCCGGCCCCTGCGCCGGCAGGCGGTGCAGGCCAATCACCCGATAGCGAAACGGACGGCCCAACAGTTTCAGGAGGCGGTACAGGCGATCCGGGTGACGATGTGTTGGCATGGATGCAGAAGGCCCCCTCATGACAGCCGGCTTCGGCGGCATGCATGGGCCTTATCTTAAAGAATTTCGGCGGCTTTGGCAAGTCTGGTGGGTGGAAGGTTGGGGCTGGATAGTCACGCCGGCGGGGAGCCCAGCAGTCGCGCCAGCGCCAGGCGCACCAGGTCGGAGATGCTGAGATGCCGGCGCGTGGCTTCCAGCTCCAGCTCCCGCAGTTCGTCCAGGCTGACGCGGAAGGAAACCATTTTGGAGCGCGAGCGGACGGGCCGGTGGATCCAGCGCTGTTCGCCGTAGCGGTTCATCTTCTCCCTCCTTTCGGCCGCTGGTGGGCGCCCGAGGTCCCTGCATGAATAGAACGTTTGTTCTACATTATACGCGGGGGCCGGCGGATTGTCAAATCCGCGCCACCCGCCCTGGACCAGGGACAGCCGCCTACGGCCTGTTTAGGACAAAAGTAGGCCTTGCCAGGTTGCAAAGCGTACATTATAATCGGGCTGTCAGCCGAGCCTGTCAGGCGCTCGGGTGCTGGAGCCTGTGCATTGACAGGGTGAAAAGGAAGGGGCGCATTGGAGACGCGTCGCGACGTTTCCGCCAAGACAGCCGAACAATCCGCCGGCACGCACCTCCAGCCCGGCCAGGTCCTGCACGGGCGCTATCAAATCCTGCGGGTGCTGGGCACCGGCGGCATGAGCGCGGTCTATGAGGCGCGCGACCTGAACTTCCCCAATGTGGTGCGCCGCTGTGCCGTCAAGGAGATCGCCATCGCCCCGACCAAGCCCCTGGTGCTGGCCCAACAGCGGGAGCTGTTCGAGCGCGAGGCCAACCTGCTGGCCAGCCTGAGCCACCCGGCCATCCCCAAGATTTACGACTTCTTCAACGAAGAGGAATACAGCTACCTGGTGCTGGAGCTGATCCATGGGGAGGACCTGGAGACCATCCTGCGCCGGCACGGCGGCCCCCTCCCCCAGTCCATCGTCGTGCGCTGGGCCATCGAAATCTGCGAGGTCCTGCACTTCCTCCACACCCGTCAGCCCGAGCCCATCGTCTTCCGCGACATGAAACCCTCCAACGTCATGCTCAACGAGTACGGGCATATCGTGCTCATTGACTTCGGCATCGCCAAGATATTCCGCGGGGAAGAGCGCGGCACCATGATCGGCACCGAGGGCTATTCCCCGCCCGAACAGTACCGCGGCATTGCCACGCCCCAGAGCGACATCTATTCCCTGGGCGCGACATTGCACCACCTCCTGAGCGGGTGCGACCCGACCAAGGAGGCGCCGTTCACCTTCCATCAGCGGCCCCTGCGGCAGTACAACCCCACCGTGTCGCCGGAGCTGGAAGCCATCATCATGCGCGCCCTGGCGTATGAGGCGAGCGAGCGCTTCTCGACGGCCGAGGAGATGCGGCGCGCCTTACTGCCGCTCGCCGGCCGCGCCGGCCAGCCCGACCCGGCCCTCTTCCCCACAGTGCGCATCTCCAGCGAGCCGGCGGTCCAGCCCCTCTGGACCTTCCGCTGTGAGGACGAGGTGCGCTCATCCCCGCGCGTGGCCGACGGGGTGCTCTATATCGGATGCTACGACCACAACCTTTATGCCCTGCGCGCCGACAACGGCCAGTTGCTGTGGAAGTTCCCGACCGAAGGGGGCATCGCCGCCACGCCGGCCCCCTGGGAGGACCTGGTCATCATCGGCTCGGAGGACGGCGCGCTGTACGCGGTGCTGGCCGCCAGCGGCCGGCAGGTCTGGCGCTTCCCCACGCAGGGGCGGGTGCGCTCTTCCGCCCGCATCGCCTATAACCACGCCTTCTTCGGCTCGGATGACGCGCATATCTACGCCGTGCAGGCCCGCAGTGGCAAACTGCTCTGGAAAGCGGTTACCAGCGGACCGGTGCGCTCCTCGCCGGCCATCGCCGATGAAATGCTGGTCGTGGGGAGCGAGGACGGATACGTGTATGCCCTCCAGCTCCAGCGGGGGACCCTCCTCTGGCGCTATTTCTGCGGCGGCGGTGTCGTTTCCTCGCCCCTGCTCTGGGAGGGCATGGTCATCGTCGGCTCCACCGACCGCTACCTGTACGCCCTGGATGTTCATTCGGGCTGGCCGGTGTGGCGCTTCCGCGCCGAGAAACCCATCATCTCCTCGCCGGCCGGCATGGGCGATACCATCTACGTCGGCTCCGCGGACGGCAACCTGTATGCCCTCGAGTCGGGGAGCGGACGTCTGCGCTGGAAATACAGCACGGGGGGACAGGTCAACTCCTCCCCGGCGGTCGCCGGCGAAGCGGTCTATGTCGGCTCCAGCGACGGCGGTGTCTATTGCCTGGATGCCCGCACCGGGAAACTGCGCTGGAAGTTCGAGACCCAGGGGCCGGTCGTTTCCTCCCCGCTGGTGCATGAGGGAGTGGTCTTCATCGGCTCATTGGATCATCATGTGTACGCCCTGCCGGCCGCCGGCTGACAGGGGAACACCACCATCACACGGGATATGGGTTCAACGCTATGGGCAAGAAACGCCGGACTACAACCGAGGAAGCGGAAACGCCGCCGGCTCCCGCGCCGGTGACGGCGGAGGAAAGCGGCATCCCCTGCGCGCGGGCGCTCTTCAGCATGGCCAGCCACATCGGCATGGTGCGCGAGGAGAACGAGGACAGCGCCTTCGCCTGGCTCCAGCATCTTTCCACCCATGAGGGACTGCAGACCGTCGGGCTGTTCATGGTGGCAGACGGCATGGGCGGGCACCTGCACGGGGAAGCGGCCAGCCGGCTGGCCGTGCAGACCGCCGGCGAAAGCCTCCTGCGGCACGTCATTCTGCCCTCGCTCAGCTCGGAGGCCATGACGCCGGCGGTGCCCATCCAGGAGGCCATCGCCGAGGCCTTTCAGGCCGCCCATCAGCGCCTGCAGGAGAAAGTGCCGGACGGGGCAACCACCCTCACCATCGTACTGCTGATGGGGAAGCGCATCTATGTCGGGCACGCCGGCGACTGCCGGCTCTATCTCCTGCGCGGCGGCGAGCTTCGCCAACTGACGCGCGATCATTCGCTCCTGCACCGGCTGTTCGAGCTGGGGCAGATTGACCCGGAAGAGCTGGAGGCGCTGGACCAGGATGCCCGCCGCAACGCCCTTTATCGGGCAGTGGGTCAGCCCAACCCGTTGGAAATTGACCTGGCCTCTCACAGCCTGCTGGCCGGCGATGGGCTGGTATTGTGCTCGGACGGGCTGTGGGGCGCGGTGCCGCGCGCGGAGATGAAGGACATCCTCCAGCAGGCCCCCACGCCGGCGGATGCCTGCCAGGCGCTGGTGGCGGCGGCCAATGCACACGGCGGGCCGGACAATATCACCGTTATTGTGGTGCATCCCGCGGGATAGGGCGCGGAAAAGGATGGAGGGATTGGGAGCAACAGCATGACCTTTTCCGCATGGGACAGGAGCACAGGGGAACGGGGCGAAGAGGATTACTACCGCATCCTGGGGGTGGAGGATGACGCCTCGCAGGAGGAGATTCGCGCCGCGTACCGGGACTTAGTGCGGCAGTATCACCCGGACGCCGGCCTGGTCAAAGGGACAGCCTTCCTCTTCCGCCAGATCCAGCAGGCCTACGAGACCTTGAGCGACCCACAGCGCCGGCAGGAATACGACGAGCGCCTGCGGCGGGAAGGGAAGCGACCGCCGCGGCTGTTCGCGCTGGATGTCCTGCCCGGGCCGGCGGAACTGGCCTGCGTGGACGAGCCTCAGCTCCTGTACTTGCTCATCACCCTGACGCCGCTGGCGAACCGCCCCGAGCCTGATACGCGCCTCAATCTCTGCCTGGTGATTGACTGCAGTACCTCCATGAAGGGGGAGCGGTTGGCCGCTGTGCGGGAGGCCATCCTACACCTGGTGGAGGAAATGCAGTCCGATGACATACTCTCCTTGGTGGCCTTTTCCGACACTGCGCAGGTGCTCCTGCCCCCACAGCATACCCCGCCGTCGCGCGTCCTGCGGCCCCTTCTGGCATCCCTGACCGCCGACGGTGGGACGGAGATATTCCAGGGCCTGCAGGCCGGCCTGTCCCTGGTGGGGCACACCCGTTCCGACCACCAAATCAACCATCTCTTACTGCTCACGGACGGTCACACCTATGGGGACGCGCAGAAGTGCCTGCTGGCAGCGCGATCCGCGGCGCGGCAGGATATCGGCATCTCTGCCTTCGGCGTCGGCCATGACTGGAACGAGGACTTTTTGGACCATTTGACGGCGGCCGCCGGCGGACAGGTGGTCTTCATCGAAAACCCTGCCGGCATCGGGCGCGCCTTTCTGGAACATCTGCGCCAACTGAAAGAGGCCTGGATCACCGACCTGACCATGCGGCTGTACTATACGCCGGCCGCCCGCTTCAAGGCGGCCTTTGCCCTGACACCCGAACTGCGGATGCTGGAGGAGATAGATGGGGAGCTGGCGCTGGGGAGCCTGCAGTATACCCGCCCGCGCCATGTGCTGGTGGAAAGCATCGTCAGCCCCCTTGAAGAAGGGACGCATCGGGTGCTTCAGGTGGAAGCGGCCAGCATGGCGCCGGCCTACGGCACGCCGGCGGTTCAGCGCAAGGTCGTGCGGGTGCCCTTCCGCTCCCAGGGCGTCACCCGGCCGTTGATGCCGGCGGCCATCGTGGAAGCGGCCCAGAAGGTCTCCCTGCTCCGGATGCAGAAGCTGATCGAGGAAGAAGCACGGCAGGGACGGGTGCCGCAGGCCACCACCCTGTTGGAAGGGCTGGCGACCCGTCTGATGCGGGAAGGTCAGGACGAGCTGGCCGGCGTGCTTATACAGGAGGCGCGCCTGCTGGCGGAGACCGGCCGGCTTTCCCCCGCCGGCGCCAAGCGCTTGCGCTTCGGCACGCGTGCTCTCCAGCCACTGCTCCCCGGCGGAACAGAGTGAGGAGGCGGGTATGCCGGTCTGCCCCACCTGCGGCCAGCCGTATATCCTGAACACCATTTTCTGCGAGCAGTGCGGCACCGCCCTACAGCCCCTGCACCAGACAGAAGGGTTCGCATCCGCCGGCACCCGCGCCTCCACCGGCCCTGCGCCGGCGGTGGTGCTGGAAATGCTGTCCGGCGCACACCAGTTTCGGCTCCCAACGGACGCACTGCCGGCCGTCATCGGGCGCGCCGATGCCGGCCAGACGAGCCGGCCGCAGGTGGACCTGGCGCCCTACGGCGGGCTGGAGCGCGGGGTCTCGCGCCAGCATGCCCGGCTGTTATGGCGGGACGGCCGCCTGATGATAGAGGATCTGGCCAGCACCAACGGCACCTGGGTCAATGACGTGCGGCTGGCTCCCAATGTGCCTCATCCTCTGCGGGATGGGGACATCCTGCGGCTGGGCACCCTGCGCCTGCGGGTGCAGGTGCGCGCCGGCGGTACGGCTCTCGAACATCATGCTTCCGAACGCAAATAAGGGACGGGTGAAGCGATGGGATATACGGTGCTGATTCATCTGCCAAATGAAGACCCGGTTCTGGCCGAGATGGAGGAACTGCCGCCCCCCAATGCCACGTACATCATCTGCACGGAGGCACGCCGGCGCGATGGCAAGCCCCTGCATTATCTGACGCCGGAGGCCACTGCCTTCATCTTCCCGCTCTCGCGCATCTCATTTATCGAGATCCTGCCTGGTGAGGCGGAGCGCGGCGAGCTTTTGGAGTTCTTCCGCGAGGAATAACGCGTCGGCGGAGGAACCGACCTTCCCGCGGGTTTGGCCCCGCGGGAAGGTCTTGAGTTCATCAGCGGACCTCGAACTCCAATGTCTTGGCCACTTTGTCGTTCAGGTAAATGTCCACCTTGTACTTGCCGGCAGGCCAGGGGTTGGTGTTGGACAGGTTGAACAATACCTGCCCACTGCCCGAGACAAACTCGGTCTCATTGATCACGTAGTTCGGCTCGACACTCTCGGCTTCCACAGCGGTCCACACTGCCTTAAGTTTGGTGTCATCCGGCGCGTTGCGCAGGTTGACCTGGGCGTAGAATACCTCATCCGGGGCGAAGACAGTAGTGCGGTTCTTACCCGCCTCATCGTTGGACATCCAGGCGTCGCCGATGTTGGCGGTAGAGAAGCTGACCTCACAAGCCGCCAGCGACAGGACGAGGACGACGAGTCCTATCAGCATGAAAACTTTCCCGACTTTCATTGGAACCTCCCGTTTCATTTGGTGTGATTGTCTCCAGCGAAACGCTGAAACCGCTGTGCGTCCCCGCCGGCGGCACTCCATACGGCCTTACAAATAAAATTGTAACATAATTTTCTAAAAAAGTCAATAATTTGGGATAATAACCGCGCGCCGCCTTCGCCGGCTTGACGCGCCGCGGAACCTCCCCTATAATCCCCTTGTCAGCGGACCTTGATAACCCGTGGTGAGGCAACGGCCGTGTTCGAAATCTTATTCCTGGGGACATCCGCCGCCATTCCCACCCCAGAGCGCACCCCTTCGGCAACGCTCATCCGGTACGGCGGCCGGCATTATCTCGTGGACTGCGGCGAGGGAACCTATCAACGGCTGGCCCAGGCGCGCGCCGCCGGCCTGACCGACGCACAGCCCGGCGTCAACCTGCGGCAGGTCTTCTTCACCCATGACCACCTGGACCATCTGCTGGGCATCGGCGGCCTGCTCTTCTCACTCCGCATGGCGAACCTCAAGCCCCGCCCGCGCCTGAGCATTTACGGCGGCAGTACCACCCTGGACCGGGTGCGCATCCTGGCCACCCTGATCCGCTCCCCGGAGGCGCGCGACCCGGGGGTGGACATCGAATATTTCGCCGTATCGCGCGGGGTGCTGATCGAGGATGGGGAGCTGGTCATCTCGGCGTTCCGCACCAACCACACCGCGCGGCCCTGCTTCGGCTATATCTTCGAGGAGCGGCCGCGCCGGCATTTCCGGCCGGAGCTGGCGGAGCGGTTGGGGGTGCCGGCCGGCCCCTGGCGCGAGCGCCTCATGGCCGGCGAGACCATCACCCTGCCCGACGGGGAAGTCATCCACCCGGACCAGGTCCTCTCCGACCCCGTGCCCGGCGCCAAGGTGGTCATCAGCGGCGACATCGCCTTCACCCACTCGCTGGCCCGCATCGCGCAGGGGGCCGACCTGCTCATCACCGAGGCGACTTTCTCCTCGGACCAGGCGCACCTGGCGGAGGCCAGCGGGCACATGACGCCGGCGCAGGCCGCCACCATCGCCGCCGAGGCCAAGGTGCGCCTGCTGTGCCTGACCCACATCGGCGATGCCTATCGCGGGCGCGAGGCGGAACTGCTGGCGGAAGCGCGGGCTATCTTCCCGAACACGATACTGCCCTCCGATCTGGAGCGCATCACTGTGGAGCGCCGCGCTCCGTAGCCGGCGCATCCCGCTCGTCCAACAACCTCTCCAGCTCCTCCTCCAGCTCTTCCCACTGCTGGTGCAGGGCCGGCGGCACGGAATGCTTCGGCCAGCGCCGGCGCAGTTCCTCCAGCTCCTTCCGAATCTCAGCAATGCGCTGTTCCCGTTCCCGCTCCATACCGCATACCTCCCGCCGGCACATATGTGGTGAAAAAAACCGCCTCAGACCATTGTGGGGCAAGCCGCCCCACCCCCGAATCCCTCTCCCGCCGGCGAAGAAGGGGGTATACCACCGCCTCACATCCTTGGGGGGCCAAAATGGGTGAACACTTCTCTGGACCACCCGTTTGACAAGATCGCCCCGCTCGGATACAATATTTCTACCCTATACCAGTATACCCTATATGGCGGGGCCTGTCAAGGCCCTGGGGAGGCTGGCCTGATGAGCACGTGGCGCTGGAATACCCAGGAGAAGGATGTGCCGGTGGTGGACATAGAACGCTGTCGCGCCTGCCGGCGGTGTGCCGCCCGCACCGTCTGCCGCACCAAGGCCATTGTACAGCTTGACCCGGGCGAGCCGCCGATGATTGACGCCGGCCGCTGTTTCGGCTGTCTGGTCTGCGCGCCGGCCTGCCCCGCCGGCGCTATCGGCCCGCGCCGCGGGTAACCCCAAGGCCTGTACCCTCCGCCCTCCCCCGTATCTCCGCAAACTCAACCGAAATTTGACCCCATCTTCATCAAATCTTAACAGCCCCTGGCTAAGATATATCTTGCGCGGGTGAACTCCCGGCAAATACACCTTTGGAGTTCCTGGCATGGAAAGGAGGTGGCAATGACGAAACGACGAACAATCCTGGTAATCAGTGTGCTGGCGGTCATGGCGCTGGCCAGCCTGGTGCTGGTGGGAACGGCCCTGGCGCAGACGCCCACGCCGGCCCCGAGCACTCCCACCACGCCGGCGCCCTTCTGGGGCAAAGGCTGGGGGCGGGGCTTCGGATGCTGGGGCGGCAACTGGGCCGAGTTCGATGCCATCGCGAAGGCGTTGAACCTGACCCCCACTCAGCTCTTCGAACAGCTCCACAGCGGCAAGACCCTGGAGGAGATTGCGCAAGCCCAGGGTGTGGACATCAGCAAGGTCCAGGAGGCCGCGCAGGCCGCCCGGGTGCAGGCCATGAAGGACGCCATCAATCAGGCGGTGAAGGACGGCAAGATCACGCAGGATGAGGCGGATTGGTTACTGCAGGGGTTGGAGAAAGGATATCTGCCCGGCCGATGGGGCCGCGGGGGCTTTGGGCACGGCATGCGTGGATGGGGATTCAAGGCAACCCCCACCACTCCCAGCCGGCTGACGCCCTCCACCTCCAGCGGCACGGGCACCGCGCTGTAAACCCGTGAGCCGGGGAACCCGCGATGACCATACCGGCGCCGTACGCGCCAGGGCGAGGAGGGGAACAAACCGTTTGTTCCCCTCCTCATTGTGAAGGACGAGCAGGAGGTGCAGAAGCATGGAGCAGCCAGTCATTGACGTGCGGGATGTGGTGAAGATTTACCGTATGGGGAGCGTGGAGGTGCCGGCCCTGCGGGGGGTCAGCCTGCAGATCTTCCCTGGCGAGCTGGTGGCCATCATGGGCCCCTCGGGGTCCGGCAAATCCACGCTGATGAATATCCTGGGCTGTCTGGACCGTCCCACCTCCGGAACCTATTATCTGGATGGGCAGGAGGTCAGCCGGCTGGATGACAACGCGCTGGCCCACATCCGCAACAAGAAAATTGGGTTTGTCTTTCAGACCTTCAACCTTCTGCCCCGCCTTTCGGCGCTGGCGAACGTGGAACTGCCCTTGATTTACGCCGGCGTCACCAATGGGCGGGAGCGCTGTATCGCCGCGCTGGAGCTGGTGGGGCTGGGCGACCGGATCCATCATCGCCCCAACGAGCTTTCCGGCGGCCAACAGCAGCGCGTGGCCATTGCCCGCGCCCTGGTCAATGACCCCAGCATCATCCTGGCCGATGAGCCCACTGGCAACCTGGACTCGAAGGCCGGCCGCGAGATTATGCGCATCTTCCAGCAGTTGAACGCCGAACGCGGCATCACTATCGTGATCGTGACCCATGACGCGGATATCGCCCGGCACACGCGCCGCATCCTGCGCATGCAGGATGGGTTGATGGTGGCGGACGAACCCGTGGAGAACCCGCGCTGGCTGTTGGAAGAAGAGCCGGCGCCGGCGGCTGTCAGTTCCTGATACCCCGAAGGAGGAGAGAAAAATGAAACTCACACGCACGGTCCAATATATCATCGCGGCATTAGTGCTCATCATCGTCGCCGGCGGGAGCTTTTACGCCGGCACGCTGTACGGCAAGAACCAGGCGCAGGCCGCCCTGCGCGCCGCCAGACAGCGGGGCATGCCCTTCGCCCAGGGCACGCCGGGCGCCCGGCAGTTCCAGGGACGCGGCATGGTCTTCGGCACCATTGAAGAGGTAGGCAGTGACGGCTCCCTAGTGGTGAAAGATAACAACGGTAATCGGGTGAAGGTGCGGGTCACCGACACCACTCTCATCGAGAAGACCATATCGGCGGCGCCGGCGGACCTGCAGAGCGGTGAAGCGGTCATGATCTCCGGTACCAGCGAGCAGGACGGCAGTATCACGGCGCGTTCAGTGCAGGTTGTGCCGGCGGGCCGGCTGGGCTTCGGCGCTCCCGGCGCTCCGGGTACCGCCGGCGGACAATAAGGAGCGTGGGAGATGAAGCGCGGAGCGGTCCGGGCATTATGGATCGTGGGATTAGTGATCCTGCTGGGGGCCGGCGGGTTCTGGTTCTATCAGAGCCGGGCAGCATCGCAGGGCACCAGCAGTTCCACCTCCAGCGGCACCTACACCCAGATCGTCGAGGTGACCCGCGGCGACCTGACGGCAACGGTGAGCGTGGTAGGCCAGCTCCAGGCGGTGCGCCAGGTGGAGATGACCTTCGAGCACATGAGCGGGACGGCGGAGCTGAAGGAATTGAACGTGAAGGTGGGGCAGGAGGTCAAGGCCGGCGACCTGCTGGCCGCCATCGACCCCACCCCCTACCAGCAGGCGCTGGAGGAAGCCCAGGCCGCCCTCCAGGCGGCCGAGGAAACGCTCAAAGACCTGGAGACCCCCCCGACCGAGCTGGAGATCGCCCAGGCCGACCTGGCCGTCGCCAAGGCCCAGGTCCAGCTCGAACAGGCCAGGGCCAAGCTGGAGGATCTACTCCATCCGGATATCGCCGAGCTGGAGACCAAACTGGCGCAGGCGAAGACCAGCCTGGCCCAGGCGCAGGATAACCTGGCCTCCCTGCAGCAGCAGGAATCATCCTTTAAAGACAAGCTCCAGAAGCTTCTGGATGCCGAGGCCAAGGCCTATGACCAGTACAGCCGGCTGGCGAGCGAACAGTACTCCGACGAGTACCACCAGGACCGCCTGCAGTTGGCGCTGAACAAATTCTTGGACGCCCAAGACGCCCGCATCACCGCCGAGATACAGCGGCAGATCGACCTGCTGAAGGCACAGCTCCAGGTTATCCAGGCGGAGCAGTCGGTGGCGGATGCGGAGGAGGCGTTGGCGGAGGCGCGCGCCGGCGGCGATGCGGTGGCGGTAGCCCAAGCCCGGGTGGCGGTGCAGGAGGCAGAGGTGGCCCTGCAGAAGGCCCAGCAGGACCGCGACGACCTGACGAAAGGGCCGGATGAGACAAAGCTGGCAACCGCCCGGGCGGATGTGGAGAAGAAGCGGCTGGCGTTCCAGGACGCCCAGCAGGCGCTGGAGGGCACCAAGCTGGTGGCGCCGTTCGACGGCACGGTGCTGGCCGTGAACGTAAGCGCCGGGGACCGGGTCTCCCCCAACACGGTGGTCCTGGTGCTGGCCGACCTGCGGGAGCTGGAGGTGGTGGCCTCGGTGGATGAAACAGCCATCCGCCAGGTGCAGGCAGGCCAGCCGGCGGTGATCACCTTCGACGCCCTCCCCGGCAAGGAGTTCCAGGGCCAGGTGAAGGAGGTGCCCCTGCAGGGCCAACTCCAGGGAGGCGTCACCGTGTATGCCGTCCCCATCACCCTGGAGGGGGCGGAGGGACAGCCCCTGCTGGTGGGCATGACCGCGAACGTGGTCATCCAGGTGGGGCAGGTGAAGAATGCCCTGCTGGTGCCGGCGCTGGCCCTGCAGAGGGTGAGCGGGGCCTATCAGGTGCTGGTGGACGCCGGGAACGGTGAGACGGTGGCAGTGCCGGTGGAGGTGGGCTTGAGCGATGGGACGTACACCCAGATCGTGCGCGGGCTGAACGAGGGCGACCGCGTGGTGGTGCAGATGACCGCCGGCCAGTCCAATCTCTTCGGACAGCTTCGGGGCATGATGGGCGGCATGATGGGCTTCACCGGCTCGCGGATGAGGTAACGGGGGAGAAGAGCTATGAAGCACTGGAAGCGCATTCTGGCGATCGTCATTGGCATAGCGGTGGTTGCAGCCGGCGGGTTCTGGTTCTATCAGAGCCGGGCGGCGTCGCAGGGCACCAGCAGTTCCACCTCCAGCGGCACCTACACCCAGATCGTCGAGGTGACCCGCGGCGACCTGACGGCAACGGTGAGCGTGGTAGGCCAGCTCCAGGCGGTGCGCCAGGTGGAGATGACCTTCGAGCACATGAGCGGGACGGCGGAGCTGAAGGAATTGAACGTGAAGGTGGGGCAGGAGGTCAAGGCCGGCGACCTGCTGGCCGCCATCGACCCCACCCCCTACCAGCAGGCGCTGGAGGAAGCCCAGGCCGCCCTCCAGGCGGCCGAGGAAACGCTCAAAGACCTGGAGACCCCCCCGACCGAGCTGGAGATCGCCCAGGCCGACCTGGCCGTCGCCAAGGCCCAGGTCCAGCTCGAACAGGCCAGGGCCAAGCTGGAGGATCTACTCCATCCGGATATCGCCGAGCTGGAGACCAAACTGGCGCAGGCGAAGACCAGCCTGGCCCAGGCGCAGGATAACCTGGCCTCCCTGCAGCAGCAGGAATCATCCTTTAAAGACAAGCTCCAGAAGCTTCTGGATGCCGAGGCCAAGGCCTATGACCAGTACAGCCGGCTGGCGAGCGAACAGTACTCCGACGAGTACCACCAGGACCGCCTGCAGTTGGCGCTGAACAAATTCTTGGACGCCCAAGACGCCCGCATCACCGCCGAGATACAGCGGCAGATCGACCTGCTGAAGGCACAGCTCCAGGTTATCCAGGCGGAGCAGTCGGTGGCGGATGCGGAGGAGGCGTTGGCGGAGGCGCGCGCCGGCGGCGATGCGGTGGCGGTAGCCCAAGCCCGGGTGGCGGTGCAGGAGGCAGAGGTGGCCCTGCAGAAGGCCCAGCAGGACCGCGACGACCTGACGAAAGGGCCGGATGAGACAAAGCTGGCAACCGCCCGGGCGGATGTGGAGAAGAAGCGGCTGGCGTTCCAGGACGCCCAGCAGGCGCTGGAGGGCACCAAGCTGGTGGCGCCGTTCGACGGCACGGTGCTGGCCGTGAACGTAAGCGCCGGGGACCGGGTCTCCCCCAACACGGTGGTCCTGGTGCTGGCCGACCTGCGGGAGCTGGAGGTGGTGGCCTCGGTGGATGAAACAGCCATCCGCCAGGTGCAGGCAGGCCAGCCGGCGGTGATCACCTTCGACGCCCTCCCCGGCAAGGAGTTCCAGGGCCAGGTGAAGGAGGTGCCCCTGCAGGGCCAACTCCAGGGAGGCGTCACCGTGTATGCCGTCCCCATCACCCTGGAGGGGGCGGAGGGACAGCCCCTGCTGGTGGGCATGACCGCGAACGTGGTCATCCAGGTGGGGCAGGTGAAGAATGCCCTGCTGGTGCCGGCGCTGGCCCTGCAGAGGGTGAGCGGGGCCTATCAGGTGCTGGTGGACGCCGGGAACGGTGAGACGGTGGCAGTGCCGGTGGAGGTGGGCTTGAGCGATGGGACGTACACCCAGATCGTGCGCGGGCTGAACGAGGGCGACCGCGTGGTGGTGCAGATGACCGCCGGCCAGTCCAATCTCTTCGGACAGATGCGCGCCTTCATGGGACCGGAAGCGGGCGGACCGCCGCCGGCGGCCCCAGGCGCCCGGTAAAAGGAGGGCTATACCATGGCCAAGAAACTGCTGGTCATCCTGCGCGGCGCTTTCCAGTCGCTCACCGTGCACAAACTGCGCTCGGCCCTGACCATGCTGGGCGTGGTCATCGGGGTGGGGGCGGTCATCGCCCTGGTGGCGGTGGGCCGGGGCACCCAGGCCCAGGTCATGAGCCAGCTCCAGTCGCTGGGATCGAACATTCTCATCGTCAGCCCACAGATACGGTTCGGTTTCTCCCGCACCGGCCTCCAGCAGAGCGTGCGCCGCTTCACCAACGCGGAAGTGGATGCCATCAAGGCCCTGGCGACATCGGTGCGCCTGGTGGCGCCGGAGTACAGCACCAGTGTGACGGTATCTCATCTGGGCAAAACGGCTTCCATCACGGTGCGGGGCGTGACGCCGGAGTACGCCGAGGTGCGCAACTGGAGCGTGGCTAATGGCCGTTTCATCACCGCGGAGGATAATACCAATATGTCTGCGGTGGTGGTGCTGGGACAAACGGCAGTGGAGGAGCTGTTCGGCAGTACGCTGGTCAATCCTACTGGTGACACAGTGCGCATCAACCGTCAGAATTACACGGTGGTCGGGGTGCTGAAGGCCAAGGGGGGCAATAACGATAATGTCATCTTCATGCCCCTGCGCACGGCGCAGGTGAAACTGGGGGGCGCCGGCAATAAGGAGATCACCTCCATCAGCCTGCAGGTGCGCTCGGACAAAGAGATGGACTTCGCCCAGGCACAGGTGCGCGCCATCCTGCGCACCCTGCACGGGCTGAGTGCCACCGCCAACGACGATTTCATGATCCAGAACCAGGCCGACCTGCTGAACACGGTGGAGTCCACTACCGGCGCCTTCACCACTCTGCTGGGGAGCATCGCCGCCATCTCCCTGTTGGTGGGCGGCATCGGCATCATGAACATCATGCTGGTCAGCGTGACGGAGCGCACGCGGGAGATCGGCCTGCGCAAAGCGGTGGGGGCCAAGCGCAGCGATATCCTCCTACAGTTCTTGGTGGAGGCGGTGGTGCTGAGCGGCATCGGCGGCATCATCGGGGTGATCGCCGGCGCCGGCGCCGCCCAGATCATCACCCCGCTGTTCGGCACTCGGCAGGCGCTGGTAACGGTGGACAGCGTCGTGCTGGCGCTGGTCGTCTCGCTGGCGGTGGGCATTTTCTTCGGCCTGTACCCGGCCAACCGCGCCGCGCGGCTGAATCCCATTGACGCACTGCGCTATGAGTGAGCAGGAGCGAGGTAATGCGCACGTCTGACGGGCCTGGGCGCCGGCATGCCGGCGCCCCGTTCCCGGCCTGGATCAACAAGGTGCTGGCACGGCTCAGGACGGCGACGCGGCAGGAACTGCGAGAAGCCGGCGCGGCTGGTGGGGGAGGTCCCCAGCAGGAGGCGGGCGGCTTGCCGGCGGTCATCGGCCTGGTTACAATAGATGCATGCCCGGTGCGGGCGCTGTCCCTGGCTCTTCAGGAGGCCGGCTTTCGGGTGCGCCGGCTGGGCGAGGATGTGGATCATCTGCCGGCGGAGGAGTTGGCGGATGTATCGGTGTTCCTCGTATGCGGAAGCGTCTGTCCGGAGGTGTATCAGGCCCTGCGCCGGCGCAGTTCCGCCCGCATCCTGGCGCTGGTGCCGGGCGGCGAGGGGGAGGTGTTGGAGGCCCTGAGCGCCGGCGCGGATGACTCGCAGAAGCTGGGCATCAGCGAGCAGGAGATCGCGGCGCGCATCTACGCGCTCCTGCGCCGCGCCGGCAGGCCGCGTTCTGCAGGACAGGTGTGAGGCGGTATGAACAAGAGCATTTTGGTGGTGGATGACGACCCGAAGATCGTGGAAATCGTCTCGCTGTACCTGAAGCGGGAGGGCTATCGGGTGCTGGCCGCCTACGACGGGAGGCAGGCGCTGGAGATGGCGCGCGAGAAAAGGCCCGACCTCATCGTGCTGGACCTGATGCTGCCGGGGCTGGACGGCATGGATGTCTGCCGGCTGTTGCGCGACGAGTCCGACGTCCCCATCCTGATGCTGACCGCCCGCGCCTCCGATGAGGATAAACTGCGCGGCTTCGACGTCGGGGCGGACGATTACCTGACCAAGCCCTTCAACCCGCGCGAGCTGGTGGCGCGCGTGCGCGCCATCCTGCGGCGTGCAGAGGGAGAACAGGAACCGCCGCGCGATCTGCGCTTCGGAGACCTGGAGATCAGCGTGATGCGGCACGAGGTGCGCCTGCGCGGCAGTCCGGTGAATTTGACGCCCACCGAGTTTCGCATCCTGACGACGATGGCACAGGAGCCGGGCCGGGCTTTCAGCCGGGTGGAACTGCTGGAGCGCGCCTTCGGGTACGATTATGAGGGGTTGGAGCGGACGGTAGATGTGCATATCATGAACATCCGCCGCAAGATCGAGCCGGAGCCGCGCCGGCCGCGCTATATCGTCACCGTGCCCGGCGTGGGCTACCGCTTTGAGGGGGAACATGTGGAATAGCCTGCGTGTGCGGCTGTTGATGGCCATTATCCTGGTGGTGCTGGTGGCGGTAACGGTCACCGCGGTGGTGGCCGGCCGGCGCACCACCGGCGAATTCCAGCGCTACGTGGCGCGGGGAGGGCCGATTCCTTTCGCGCGCTATGCCGGCTTCCTGGCCCGCTCCTATGACCTGCGCCGGAGCTGGGAAGCGGTACAGCCGGAGGTCGAGCGCATCGGGCAGATCAGCGGGATGCGGGTGGTGGTGGCGGACGCGGAAGGCCGCATCGTGGCGGATTCGGAGAGCGCGCTGATCGGCAAATCGGCCGCCGGCCGCTGGCAGGTGCCGGCCGTCGAGATACTCGTCGGCGGCCGGCCGGTGGGCTTCCTGTACATGATCCCGCCGACCGAGCCTCGCGAGTCGGAACGGGCCTTCCTGCAAGCCGTCAACCGCTCCATTTTGTTCGGCGCGCTGTTCGCCGGCGCGGTGGCGATACTGGTCACCCTGGGCATGTCGGACCGCATCCTGCGGCCCATCGAGCGGCTGACGGCCGCCGCCCAGCGCATGGAGAAGGGGGACCTCTCGGTGCGGGTGCCGGTGGATTCGCAGGATGAAATCGGCAAGCTCGCCCATGCCTTCAACGCTATGGCCAGCAGTCTGGCCATGCAGGAACAGCTTCGCCGCAATCTGGTCAGCGATGTGGCCCATGAACTGCGCACGCCGCTGACCAACCTGCGGGGATACCTGGAGGCCGTGCGGGATGGGCTGATACAGCCGGACGCCGGCCTCATCGACAACCTCTACGAGGAGACCATGCTGTTGAATCGGCTGGTTTCGGACCTCCATGAGCTGGCTCAGGCGGAGGCCGGCCAGCTCAACCTGGTGCGCCGGCCGGTGCGGGTGGATGAGATCGTGCACCGCGTGGCTGAGGCGTTCAACTGGCAGGTGGAAAGCAAGGGGCTGACACTGCGGGTGGATGTGCCGGCGGACCTGCCGCTGGTGGACGTGGACCCGGAGCGCATCGGACAGGTCCTGCGCAACCTGCTCTCCAACGCCATCCTGCACACGCCGGCCGGCGGCGAGATCGATATCGTCGCCCGCGCCGGCGGAAAATGGGTGACGGTAGCGGTCAAGGACACCGGGGAGGGCATCCCGCCAGAGCATCTGCCCTTTGTCTTCGACCGCTTCTATCGGGTGGACAAATCCCGCTCGCGCCTGACCGGCGGCGTCGGCCTGGGGCTGGCCATTGCCAAGCAGTTGGTCGAGGCCCACGGCGGCGACATTCACGTGGAAAGCCGGGTCGGAGAGGGCAGTACCTTCACCTTCACCCTCCCTATCGCGGAAGATAAGGGCTAACCCCCCGGCCGGCCTGGGGAGGTGCCCGCGCCGGCGCGCCGGCTTGCCAGGGTTCCCCCTGCGATGTATAATGAAAGTTGCATAAACCTGCACGTGCATCGCAAGATGCCAGGAGGGGAACATGCTGTTGGCCAGCTACGAGCCGGAGGTCATCCTGCCGCCGTGCGATTTCACCCGCGAGACAGTGAGCGCCATCGGGCACATTGCCGGCGACATCAGCCCCGTCTTTCCATACCTGAACGCCATCATCCCAGGAGCGGAATATCAGCCGGCCGGCCAGGTCCTGCGCTTCAAATGGGAAGGGCACCTGGTGACCCTGCGGCCGAACGAGATGGCGGCCGCCGGCTTCACCGACGCCAACGAGGCGGTGGAGTTCCTGGCGCGCCTGCAGCAGCTCATCAACGACACCTGGGAGCGCCGGCATACCATCCAGCCCAGCACCGTCCAGCGCAAACGGCTGGTGGCCACCGATGTGTACCGCCTCCTGCCGCGCACCAACTGCAAGGCCTGCGGTCAGCCCACCTGCTTCACTTTCGCCGCCAAACTGACCCTGGGTGAGGTGACCCTGGACGCCTGCCCGGCCCTGGCCGAGCCGCAGTATGCCGAACAGCGGATGAAATTACAAGAAATGGTCGCCAACGCGGTCTTCATCTGATGAAGGACGGACGTATGGAATCTGCACCTCCGGAAGAAGAATTCGATTCCCCTGCGGAAGATGAACAGTTGTCCGAGGAAGAGATCCTCGCCATGGACCCCGAGGAGCGCCGGCGCCGGCTCCTCTCCTGCTCCTGCATCAAGGACCCCTATGCCGATCTGCCGCCGGAAGCCCGGCCGGCCGGTCCATCCCCCATGCGCGGCCTGCGCAAAGTCACCTGCCCCGGATGCGGCAAGACCTACTGGACGAACCGGGACACCGACTGGTGTTTTGACTGTGAGCCCCGCCGGCCCAGCGCCGGCTGACCCAGCCTCGCGCCCCTCTTTCCGCCCGTCGCGCCTGTAAGAACCGTTCGGTGGTGCAACCCGCCCGCCGTTCCATCACCTCCTGGTCATCCGTGGTATAATGGGCCGGCAGACATGAGGGGACGCGCGATGACATTGCGGACACTGCGGGCCGCCGGCCTGTTCCTGCTGGTGATACTGCTGGCCCTGACGGCATCCGCGCCGGCGGATTGGCGTTTGATCGAGGCGCTCCGGCAGGGCGATGCGCATTTCGCCCGCGGCGAGTATTACGCCGCCCTGCAGGCCTATGCCCGGGCGGCGGCGCTCGCGCCGGCCAGCCAGGAGGTGCTCCTGCGCGCGGCGCAGGCCCACCTGGCGCGCCATGAGATCGGCCCGGCGGTGCATTTGCTGGGAAAGCTTTACCCGTATGCTCGCGGCGAACGCCGGCAGAGGGTCCTGGAGGGGCTGGGCCAGGCGGCGTTCCTGCAGGGGGAATGGGACGATGCCCGGCGCTGGTGGGAGCGGGCGCTGGGGGCCGGCGAGTCCGCCCCTGCCCATCGCGGGCTGGCGAAGCTGGCTGAGGCGGCCGGCGAGGATGCGGAGGCTGTGCGGCATTGGGAAGCCCTGCGCACGCTGGCCCCGGACGACCCGGAGGCGCTCTGTCATCTGGCATGGCTCTCGCTGGCGCGTGCGGAAGGAGATGACCTGGATGCCCTGGCGCGCGCCGCGGCTTCCAGCGCCCCCTGCGCCCAGGCCGCCGGCGAAGTGCTTCAGATATTCGCACGCTCAGCGTCGGACGCGCACGCCTTCGCGCAGGCCGGCATCCTCCTCTTCCAGCAGGGGGAGCATGGGTTCGCCCTGCGCATGCTGGAGCGGGCGGTGGCCCTGGAGCCGGCCTATGCGGAGGCGCATGCGTACCGCGGTGCAGTGCTGGCGGAGCTGGGCCGGCCGGCCAGCGCGGCCTTCCAGCGTGCCCTCGAGCTGGACCCCGAATGTGTGCTGGCGCATTACTTTCTCGGCCGCTATCATCTGCGTTTCGGGCTGAGCGGGCCGGCGCGCCAGGAGTTTCAGACCGTCCTGCGCCTGGACCCGGACAATCCGGCGGTGCATGTGGACATCGCGCTGACCTATGCCATGGAGGGGGATTACGCCGGCGCGCAGGCGGAGCTGGAGGAGGCGCGCCGGCTGGCCCCTGATGATCCGGCCCTCGCGCTGGCGGCGGCCCGTTTTTACGTGGAGCGGGCATATCAATTGCGGGAAAAGGGCATCCCTATTGCCCGGGAGGCCGTTCAGCTCAGCGGCGGCTCCGCGGAGGCGCTGGACCTGCTGGGCTGGGCCTATTACCTGGCCGGCGAGCTTCGGCCGGCGGTGGAGGTGCTGTCCCTGGCGGTGGAGCGTGATCCGCGGTATGCCGGCGCCTGGGCGCACCTGGGAGCGGCGCGCCTGGCCGGCGGGGACAGGGAGGGCGGCACCGAGGCCCTCCAGCGGGCAGTGGACCTGGCGCCGGGCAGCGCGGTGGCGCGCTGGGCACGGTCGTTGTTAGGGGAATAGGCGGCCGTCAGGGCCAGGCAATCTTGGTCAGCAGGATGGCGTCACCCAGCGGACTGCCGTGCTCGTCGAACGCCGGCAGTCTCTGCATCGTCTCCAGTTGATACAGCCCCATAATAAGGGAGTACTCGCCGGCCGGCGTGTCCATCTCGATGGGCAGGCGGTAGGCGTCAATGACCACCTCCCCCTTGTCCCAGATGGAGGTGGGATAGGAGCCGCCGCGCGGCTGGCTGTCCGCCTGCGAGACAATGGCCCCGGTGCTGTCCACCAGATGGACGAAGGTGGTGTAATTGATGGGCATTTCTCGGAGCGCCTGCCACTCCAGGGTCAGCAGGATGGACTGCCCCTCCTTGCGAAGCTCATATCCCCAAAGCTGAATGACATCCCCAAAGCGCACCTGGAGCGGATGGGGCATGATGCGGGGGGTGCTCTCGATGGTGGTCTTCACCCCGACAAAGCCCAGGCGGGCATCGCCGAGCCGCTCCATGGAAGGGTACAGGTAAAGGCCGGCGAAAAGCTGATACGGGCCGGGTGGGAGGTCCGCCGGCACGGTGAAGTGATGGGTGTCCACCAGCCGCTCGCCGGGCTTCCACAGGCGGGTGGGGTAATAATCCCCGCCGGGCAGATGGTCACTGCCGGCCACACGGTTGCCGGCCTGGTCCAGGAGCTGGACGAAACTGCTGTAGTTGGCATTCATGCGCCCCAGCGGTTCCCAGTAGAGGGTTACTGTCAGGTCCTGCCCCGGGACGACGCTGTAGGGCGAGTGGTCATATCCCACCAGTCGTATCACGCCGCCGATGGTCACATCCGCCGGCCGCTGAGGGGGGCTGTCCGCCGCATACCCCGTGACCTGCACGAGGCCACTGCCGGCGGGCGTCAGGCGGTATTTCACCTCGATGCCGGGCATGGGCTTAATGAGATAGACCGGCCGGCCGCTGGTCAGCGCCTGGTCCACCACCTGCCCGATATCCTCCCACGCAGGGTCGTTCATCACCACCTGCGGGAAGAGGCCGATGAGGTCCGTGCGCTGGCCCTCGATGTACTGGAAATACCACAGGGGCATGATTTCATCGCGGTCATTGCTGATGAGCACCGCGCCGGCCGGCAGGGGTTGGGCCAGGATGCGCTTCCAGAAGAGCCAGGCCTGCCAGTCAGTATGGCGGTCAACGTGGGGAAGCGTTTGGAAGAAGAGGTACACGGGCAGGGCAAAGGTTACTGCCAGCACCACCAGGCCGGCGAAATGGTGGGAGCCCACGCTGAAGCGTCCGAAGTGCAGGAGACCGTTGCGCGCGGAGCGGGTCCGCAGGCGCACCATCAGGTCGCCGGCTTGCCGGCAGAGCCAGGCCGTGCCGAGGCCCATCCAAATCGCCCAGATCTGATACACAGGGATGAAAAAGACGGCGATGTCGCCAATGTCATAGACGAGGTTGAAGCCCAGCAGAGGGAGGAAGGCGCCGGCGGTGAGGGCGAGCAGGAGCCAGCGCCGCTCCCGAATCAGCCAGACGAAACCCAGCAGGCCAAGGATAATACCCACCGGGGTGAACTGCTGATTCAACAGGCCGATGGCCATTTCCAGCCGCGCCGGCGTGAGCAGTCGTAGGCGCACGGCGCCCTCGAACGAGCGCCCCAGCACATAGTTGAGGAAGCCGGCCAGGGATGGGTCATACAGCCGCAGTGGCTTTTCTGGGCGCAGGGGGATTTCCAGGTACGGCGTGGCCGGCGCGCGAATAGGCACGTATAAATAGACCAGCAAGGGAAGCAGGGCCGGCGCCAGGAGCCAGGCCAGATGCTTCCACTCCAGCCGCTTCTCCCGACTGCCGGCCTCCGCCAGCCAGATGGTCAGGACGATGGCCGGCAGCCACAGGATGATGGTGCGGTGATGGGCCAGCCCAAGGCCGAAGAACAGCGCGGTGGGGATCAGGCCCTTCCAGCCGCGATCTCCCTGGAGCCAACCCAGGAGCGTGTAGAGCAGGCCGGCGATAAGCAGGGCATTGAGCGCATATACCTCGGCGATCACCGCCTGGCTCCAGAAAGTAAGGGAGAAAGCCAGGAGCAGGGCAGAGAGGAGGGCGATGCCGCGGTGCAGGCCAGGATGGCGCAGGAAGCCGGCGATACGGATGACGCGCAGGGCGACCAGGTACATGACCGCCACAGCCGCGGCGGCGAACACCGCCGACAGCAGGTTCATCTTGTAGGCCGGCGTGCCGAAGGGATAGAGTTGGCTCCACAACCAGCCCAGGATGAGATACAGGGGATAGCCGGTAGGGTGAGCGATGGCCGCCAGAGGAGCGGCGAACTGGAATTCGCCGGCATCCGCCATCAGCACCGAGGGGGCCAGGGTGGCAGAATACACGCAAAGGCTCAGCAGTCCGGACGCGGCGGCAATGATGTGGTCGCTGAAGCGGCGAATCCAATCTCCCATAGGCGGCTTTCCTGCCGGAATGACCCTCCCTCGCGGCCGTAATGCGGTCAAGCGGTGACATTATAACATAATCTGGTCAGATGCCAAACGAACAGGATGAGGGGATGCCGGCATTTATCGTCTGGCAGTTCAAGCCGGCTCTGGAGAAACCTGCGCCGGCAGGCCTCGCAGATGTCGCCGCGGCCTCAGCCGCCGAGCTGTGTCCGGCTCGATAAGCCCAGCACATGCTGGAGCGTGCGGACCACGTCGGAGATGTCGAAGGGCTTCGCCAGGGCGGCGGCGAACCCCCATTCCTGATAGCGGCAGAAGGCCGGGTCATCCTGCAGGCCGCTGGTGACGATCAACCGCGCATCGGGGTCTCGCTGGAGGATTTGCTGGGCGGCCTGCTTGCCGTCCATGCCGGCGCCGGCGATGGCCAGGTCCACGATGACGGCGTGGAACGGCTGGCCGGCGGCGCGCGCCTTCTCGAAGCGGGCGAGGGCCTCCTCGCCAGTACGGGCGCACTCGACGTAATAGCCCAGATAGCTCAGGGCCAGGCTCAGGGAGATGCAGAGCGCCTCATCGTCATCCAGCACCAGGACGCGGTGCTGATGTCCTGCCGCTGGACGCTTCATGATAGGCGCGGCGGTGGTAGACGAAGCAGGCTCGGCCGCCGGCAGGTAGATGTGGAATGTGCTCCCCTGGTTGGGGATAGATTCCACGGTCAAATGCCCGCCGTGACGCTGGACCACGCTGTGCGCCACGGACAGCCCCAGCCCGGTGCCGTTGGGTCGGGTGGTGAAATAGGGGTCAAAGATGTGCGGCAGGTCGTCGGGCCGAATGCCCGGGCCGTAATCGCGGATGGCGATGTGGACATACGGGCCGGCCGGCAGTGGCAGGGCGCTGTTCTCCGGCAGAAAGAGATTTTCCGCAACGATGTCCACCACACCCTGCTGGGACATGGCCTGCACCGCGTTGAGGACCAAGTTGCTGATCGCCTGGTTCATCTGGGTGACATCCATGGAGATGGGCCACAGGTCCGGCGGGAGGGAAAGCCGGCAGGTGACCGATGTGCCGCTGGTTGCCAGCTCCGCGGCGCCGGCGATGACGTCGGCGATGTCCCCGGGCCGGCGCTCCGGCTCGCGGCCGCTGGAGAAGAGAAGCAGTTGCTCCGTGAGCGATTGGGCCAGCTTGATGGCCTGCCGCACGCGCCGGATGGCCTCGCGGGCCTCCGCCGGCTGGTCCAGGCACAGCTCCGCCAGGGAGACATTGGTCAGGATGGAGGAGAGATAATTGCGGAAGTCGTGGGCGATGCCGCTGGCGACCTTGGCCAGCGAGCCCAGGCGCAGGGCGCGCTGGCGCTCCTCTTCCATCTTGCGCTGTTCGGTGATATCGCGGAAGACCACGACGGCGCCGAGGGCGCGGCCGGCGTCATCGCGGATGGGAGCGATAGTCTCCAGCACTACATGCTCCCGACCATCCTTGCCGACCAGCACACACTCGTAGCGCTCCAGCGGCTTCGGCCGGCCGTCGGCCAGCACGGCCAGCGTCCCAGGCGGCAGGACCTCCCGGCTTACCGGATCCAGGGTGTGCATCACCTGGTCCATGGGGAGTCCGAGCGCCTCTTCCTGGCGCCAGCCGGTCAGCTCCTCGGCGATGGGATTCATCAACAGCACCCTGCCGTCCACGTCGGAGGTGATGACGCCTTCGCCGATGGAGCGCAGGGTGACGCGCAGGCGCTCTTTCTCTGCGGCCAGCGCCATCTCGGCCTCTTTGCGGGCGGTGATATCTTGGACATAGACGACCACATAGGGGACGCCGGCCAGATGGACCAGGCGCGTGCCCACTTCCGTCGGGAAGATCGAACCGTCTTTGCGTTTGGCTTTCGCCTCCACCATGGCCCAGCCATCTCGAAGCTCCCGCTCAACGAAGGCGGGGAAGGTTTGGGCGATCTCGGGCGGCACCACGTCGGCGGCACGCTTCCCGCACAATTCCTCTTTGGTATAGCCCAGCATTTCGGCGGCGCGGTCGTTGCATTCGACGATGGTGCCGTCGAGCAGTTCGAGGAGGACGCCGGCCGGCGCCGCCTCAAAGAGGGCGCGGTATTTGGCCTCGCTTTCCTCAAGCTGCCGGCGGACGCGCGCACGCGCCTCCCATAGGACAGTGCTTTCCAGCGCCACCATCAGTCCGAGAAACACCAGGATCCCCCGCAGGACATACTCGTGGGGACGGAGGGAAAGCAGTGACTGCCAGAGGGTCTGCGAGGTGTAGCGCGCGTCGAGGACAGCATCCGCGAGCCAGATCAGGATGACGCAGGCCAGGCTGAGCAGCATCACCTGGACATAGGTGCGGTACTGTGGTTTCATGGTATCCATCTACCAGAAAAGTACGTCACCGATCCGCACCTCTCGCGGGGTCTCCTCATCCCACCCACATACCAATTGTAAGCCGATGAGCAGAAAATGACAAGTTGGCGAAAGAGCAGTCAGGTAAATCTGTGTAGCTGTCAGTGTGACAATATAGCTGAAAGATACCCCTCCCTTGACAGCGGGGAGATGCCCCGTTAGCGGTACCGCAGGAATTCGGGGCCGCCGGCATCCAGGCCGGCGCTCACCTGCAAAGCCCCACGTGGGCAGGCGAATATACATTCCATGCAAAAAATGCATTCCGTCGAAAGCACCCGCTGGCGCCGGCGCACGTACTCGAACACCTGAATATCCATCGGGCAGGCGCGCAGGCAGGCGCCGCATCCGTCGCATCGGTCGGCATCGCCGGCGATCTTCAACATGCTCGCGCGCGCCGGCAGTTTCTGGAGCGTGGGGATGGGGCATAGATATTTGCAGAAGGCGCGGTTGTCCCGCAGAATGACGGCCAGGGCTATGCCGGCAGTATAGTACAGGGCGTTGCCTGCCAACAGCCAGTGGAGTTCCTCCAATCCCTGCTCGGCCGGCCGATATCCGCGCCCAAACCAGAGCCACAGCACCAGCCCCAGGCTGAGCGCAAAGTGCAGGTAGCGCAGGAAACCCCACGGCGCCGGCAGTCGCCCGGGCAACCGCCGGCGGAAGGGGAACAAGTCCAGGATCATGGCCGTCCAGCAGGACCATCCGCACCATCCCCGCTGAAAGATCAACGGCCCGACGATCTTGGCCACCAGGTAATGGATGACCGAGCCGGCGAAAGTGCCGGCCAGCAGGTAAAAGAAAAAGCCCTCCAACTGCATGTTCTCGCGCTGGAGAAGGCCCAGGAAGACCAGCATATAGGAACCCACCAGGAACTGCGCCAGCCGGCGGCCCCAGGGCTTCTGCCGGCGCGGTGCGAGGATGAAGGCCGTCATCCCAAGCCCGACGGCTGAGCCGATGTAACCGAAGTTGAAGAGGTAAAAGGGCCGGCCGGTGGCGCGCCATAGGGCGATGCCCAGGCCCCAGAAGAGCACCATCATGCCCAGCGGTATGCGCAATGCCGGCCACTTCTTTTCCTGCCGGCGCGCCGGCGCAGGTGACCCCGACATGGACTGGACTCACTCCGGCCGCAGGACTGGACAGAGATCGCCGCCGTGGGTGATGACCAGCACTTTCGCATGCTCCCCCTGGCGGGCGAAGGCACGCGCCAGGCCGGCCTCGATGCTCTCCGCCGGCGCATGCCCTACTACCGCCAGATCATCATCGCACAACCCGCTGGTCACCATCTGCACATAGGCCAGCTCATTGACCCGCGCCGCCACGACGGCGGTGTTCAGCCCCGTCCAATCCGTAAAGCCCCGGCGCGCCGCCTCGTGGCGGATGGCCTTGGAAGGCAGTCCTTGCGCCAGCCGCATGGCCTCCAGATGGTGAGGGTTGGTGGAGATCCCCTCCCAGCACGGGGAGACAAGGATGATATCGCCGCCGCGCTTGACCACCAGCTCGGCGGCATAGAGCGCCTTGACGCCCTGCCAGTAGTCCAGGTCCGCAGGATGCGAGGAGATGACCACGATGTCCGGCATGACCGGCACCGGCCGCACCCAGATCGGGGTCGCCAGCTCGACGGCGCGCCGGTGCGAGTGATAGGGGTCGCCGGCCACGACGTGCACCACTTCTGCCTGGGCATTCAGCACGGTGTTGATCATACAGTCCAGCCGCACCCTCTGGACAATCGCCTCGATCTCCTGGCGGACGGGATTATCCAGCCGGCCCAGGTGCGGCACCGGGCTGTACATGTTCAGCGCATGGGTATGATGCGTGGTCTCCTCGCCGCAGACGCCCGGCTGGATGATTTTCGCGCCGCCGGACCAGCCGGCCAAGCAGTGCGGCACCGTGTTGCCCACCGCCACCACCAAATCAGCCTCCACCACGCGGCGGTTCACCACAATGGGAGTGCCGTTGGGCGTGGTGCCCAGGTACACCAGGTTGGCCCGGTCCATGGCGTCGTGATTGATGACGGGATAGGCGGATATGACCTGCCGGCCCACCTTGCGCTCGATCTCCGCCGGCGTCATGGGCCGATGGGTGCCGGTCGCGATGAGAATCTCGATGTGAAGGTTTCTGCCGGCGGCCTCCAGCTCCTCCAGCAAAGGAGGGAGCAGGATGTGCTGGGGGGTGGGACGGGTCATGTCATCCACGATGATGACGATGCGCTGGCCGGCCCGCACGAGGTCCCGCAGGGGCGGCCGGCCCACCGGCTCCCGCAGGGCCTGCCGAACGAGGGCGGCGGGATCCGCCGCGGCCGGCACGTCCGCCGGCGTCATGACGCCGAGCAGGTTGCGGCGGGGCAGACGGAAGGAAAGGTTGGTATCCCCATACGGCAGTGGAATCACGATGTCATCGGACATGGGGCTTCACCAGGTGTATGGATAGGGGCCGTGCTCACAGCCGGCCGATAAAGCGTCCGGGCGAAAGGATGCCGGCAGGGTCAAAGCGCGCCTTGAGCGCCTGCATCAGCGGCCAATCGGAGCGGGGCGTGCCCCAGACGTCCAGATGCACCTTATGTTCCGCCGGGATGCGTTCGATGATGGCATGGCCGCCCATCTCGCCGGCCAGCGACTGCAGGGTCGAGGCGATCAGCGAAAGGTGCGCATCCCGCGCCTGCGCCATCAGGTACAGCACGCCCAGGCCGGGGCGCGCCAACAGGTTCAGGCTGGCCTGGCCCTCCGCCTCCAGGTGCTGGACGGCGGACCAGAGACTGCCTACTGCCGAGATGGGCACATACAGGCGCACCACCAGGGGTTCCGGCGAAACGGCCGGCATATCCTGCACCAGCCGGCGGATCTGCTGGCCCTCTGGTTCCTCGTCGGCCAACTGCTCCACATGGCGGGCCTGCACGCTGGCGGCCATGGCGCTCAGGTCCCGGTACTGCCGCTGGATGACCTCCGGCGTCCCCTCCAACCCGATGACGCCCCACAGGGATACGTCCGAGCGGTTCGGCACCACGCGCCCCTGCACCAGGTCGAGGGAAGTGGGCAGGAGGACGGAATCGAGCACCTGCTGGACGAAGGCAAAGGCATCGCCGGCGCGGTCAAAGCCGATCAGCATCCAGCGGCGCTCGGGCGGCATGGGGAAGAGCCGGCAGGTCACGCGCGTGATGACGCCCAGGGTGCCGTAGGAACCGATAAAGGCGCGGGTCAGGTCATAGCCGGCGACGTTCTTGACCGTTTTCCCGCCCACATCGATCACCTCACCGTTCGCCAGCGCCACCTGCATTCCCAGCACGATATCGCGCGCCGCGCCGTAGCGCAGGCGGGATGGGCCGAAGGCATTGGCGGCCACCACGCCCCCCAGCGTTGCCCGTTCGGCCGCCGGCGGGTCCAGGGGCAGGAGCTGTCGCTTGCCTTCGACAAGCTCCTGCAGGGCGCGCAGGGTACAGCCGGCGCCGGCGGTCAGCGTCAAATTCGGCGCGTCATAATCCACAATCTCGTCCAGCGCGCCCAGGTCCAGCGCCACGTCGTAGCGCCGGGGGATATTGCCGATACCCATCTGCGTGCCGCTTCCCCAGGGGATGACCCCCCAGCCCTCGCGCGAGCACAGCGCCAGCAGTTCCCCCACCTCGCCGGCATCCTGGGGTCGCGCCACGATGGACGGCCGGCGGCCGTCCACCTCACATGCGGAACAGAGGTCCGATGTGATCACCTGCTGTGGTGAAAGCACACGTTCCAGCTTGGTCAGCATCTCTTCGGGGTTCATGATGGAACTCCCACGCTGGTTTGCGGCAGGACTTTGCCGGGGTTTAACAGGTCAATCGGGTCAAAGGCTTCTTTCACCCACCGCATGGCCTGGATGGCGGCCGGCGAGGCGATCAGCGGCATGCCGTGGATTTTCTCCAGCCCGATGCCGTGTTCGCCGGTGATGGTGCCACCGGCCTCCACACAAATGCGCATAATCTCCGCGCCGGCGCGCTCCACCAGCTCCAGAATGCCCTCCTCGCGCGGGTCAAAGAGAATGAGCGGGTGCAGGTTGCCGTCGCCGGCGTGGAAGACGTTGCCGATGGGCAGGCCGTAGCGCTGGCCGATCTCCCGCACCTGGCGCAGGACCTGCGGGAGGGCGGTGCGGGGCACCGTGCCGTCGTTGACCAGGTAGGCCGGCTTGATACGGCCCGTGGCGCCGAAGGCACCGCGCCGGCCGGCCCACAGCTTATCCCGCTCCTCCGCGCTCCGCGCCACCTGCACCGCCCGGGCGCGGTTGCGCCGGCAGATCTCCACGATCTGCTCGGCGATCTCTTCCATGCCGTCCTTCAGACCGTCCAGCTCGATGATGAGCACCGCCTCGGCGTCGGTAGGATAGCCGGCATGGGTGGCCTCCTCGACGGCGCGCATCATCAACTGGTCCATCATCTCCAGCGTGGCCGGCACAATGCCGGCGGCGATGATGTCGGATACCGCCTGGCTGGCACCGTCCAGGTCGTCGAAAATGGCGAGCATGGTCTTGATGGCCTCGGGCACATGCAGGAGGCGCACCGTCACCGCGGTAACGACTCCCAGGGTGCCCTCGGAACCGACCAACAGGCCCACCAGGTCATAGCCGGGCGTGTCAAACGCTTTGCCGCCGAGCTGGATCACCCGGCCGTCGTACAGCACCACTTCCAGTCCCAGCACATGGTTGGTGGTGACGCCGTACTTCAGGCAGTGGGGGCCGCCGGCGTTCTCCGCCACATTGCCGCCCAGGGTGGAGACCTTCTGGCTGGCCGGGTCCGGCGCGTACAGGTAGCCGTACGGCGCAAGGATCTCCTGCAGTGCCAGGTTGTACAGGCCGGCCTCCACCACGGCGCGCTGATTGGGGATATCAATCTCGCGCACCTTTGTCATGCGCGAAAGGGTCAGCACAATGCCGCCCTGGGAGGCCACAGAGCCTCCGCTCAGGTTAGTGCCGCCCCCGCGCGGGATGACGGGGATGCGGTGGGCATGTGCCAGCGCCATAATGCGGGAGACCTGCTCCGTGCTCTCCGGGAAAACCACCACATCCGGCCGGCCGGAATGGATGGACGCGTCATAGGCATAGAGCAGGAGGTCCTCCGGGTCCGTCAGCACATGTTCCGGGCCAACAATTTCCCGCAAGGCATGAAGGATGCTCTCGTCTATCATCGCACTGCTCCCTGCCGGCATCAGGCCGGCTCCTCCAGGGTGGACAGCAGTAGCTCCGCCACATCCATGACGGGCATGCGCAGGCGCTGACGCCGTGCGGCCATGCCCAGGGTGCGCTGGCACTGCTGGCAGGCCGTCACGATCACCTCTGCCTTGACCCGCTGGGCCTGGGCCAGCCGGCGGCCGGCGATCTGCGCTGAAAGCTCCGGGTCAATGGATTCCAGGTTCCCGCCGCCCCCACAGCAGGTGGCCAGGGCGTGATGGGTGGACATTTCCACCAGCTCCACCCCTGGCAGGGAAGTGATGACATGGCGCGGGGCATCGTAGACGCCGCTCTTGCGGCCCAGGTCGCAGGGGTCATGATAGGTCACGCGCAGGGGGCCGGCAGTGTCCCCGGCCCGGCGCAGTGCCGGCGGGTGGGCCGGCACAATGCGCCCTTCGTCTATCAGCGCCGCCAGCAGTTCCGTGGCATGCACCACCTGGAAGGAGGCCGGCGGATACTTCAGCTTCCAGGTATGGTAGCAGGAGGGACAGGAAGTGATCAGCCAGCGTGCCCCCAATGCTTCCACGGCGCGGATATTATGCTCGATGAGCGGCTCCACATCGCGGCCGGCGGAGATGAGGGGATAGCCACAGCACCATTCCTCGCCGCCCAGGGTGGTAAAGGTGACGCCGGCGCGCTGGAGCACCTGGACGAAGGCCTGGGGGATGCTGTAGACCATGGGATACAGGCTGGCGACGCACCCGACGAAGAAGACCGCTTCCGCCGGCTGGCCGGCGGGCACCTCCAGGTTCATGTTCTCCTGCCACAAGGTGCGGTGCGTATTGTCCTCGCCGGCGATGTTGTGGCTGGTGAACACGCGCTCCTCCAGCGCCCGGAGCGGGGCCGGCAGGGCATCCACATGGGCCAGCCAGCGGCGCGCCCCCTCGAAGATCTCGTCAGTGCGGACACCGCTCAGGCAGGTTTGCTGGCACAGCCGGCAGTCCAGACAGCGGTACACGTAATAGCTCAGCTTGGGGCTGAGGTCCAGCCGGCCGTTCAGCACCGAGAGCAGTAGCTGAATCTTGCCGCGCGCCACCGCCGATTCCATGCGCAGGGCATCGTACGTCGGGCATGCCGCCTGACAGAAGCCGCATCGCGTACAGCGGAGCATTTCATCCATATAGGGGGCGAGCAGTTCCTTGAAGTCCACCCCGCACCTCCGTTGACAGGTCCTTGGGATGCACAGCCCCAGCCTGTGGTTGGGGGCTGGGGCTGTGTGATGTCTCAGCTCAGGAACACCTTCTGGGCGGCGGCCACGCCGGCGCCGTGCTCGAAGGCGTAGCCGCTGGCGGCCAGGGCGCTCTCCAGCGCGCCCATCACCGCCAGGATATCGGCCGGCGTGTGGGCGCCCATGTGTCCGATGCGGAAATACTGCGCCCGGCAGGCGGGATGCAGTCCGCCGGCCACGATGACGCCGGCGGCTCCGATCTTCCCCACCAGCGAGGCATCCACCCCTTCGGGATAATACGGCGCGGTCATCGTATGGGCCCGGCAGTGCTCGCGCGGCAGTTGGCGCAGGCCGAGCGCCGTGACGCCGGCCTTGCAGGCGTCGCTGAGCTTGCGGTGCCGGGCAATGCGTGCCTCCATGCCCTCGGCCAGGATCTGTCCCAGGCTGACGTTGAGGGCGGCGACGAGGTTGACCGCCGGCGTGCCAAAGTAGGCCGGCTTGCGCGCCTCGTAGGCCTCCATGATGGGCAGCCAATTGCCGAAATCGGCGTAGTAATTGCAGACGGGTGTCTTGCGCTTGCGCCAGGCTTCCAGGGCGCGCGGGCCGGCCACCACCAGCGCCAACCCCGGTGGGGCGCCAACGGCCTTCTGGGAAGCGGTCAGCGCCAGGTCCACCCCCCATTCGTCCATGCGCAGTTCCTCGCCGGCGACCGAGCAGACGCCGTCCACCACGGCCAGCGCGCCGTATTGGCGTGCCAACGCCGCCACGCCCTTCACGTCCGCCAGCACGCCGGTGGAGGTATCCACCTGGGTGACCGTGACGAGCTTATAGGAATGGGATCGCAGGGCCGCTTCCACCTGCTCCAGGGCCGGCATGTCGCCGACCTCAGCCCGCACATGGTCCACCTGCGCGCCGTAGCGCTCCATCAGGGCGCCGAAGCGGTCGCCGAAGTAACCCGTGTTCACCACCAGCGCCCGATCGCCCGGCTCGATCAGGTTGGCGCCGGCCATGTCCATGGCCAGGGTGCCGGTGCCGGCGACGATAAAGGGCTGGCCGCTGGGGGACATGAACACCTCGCGCATGCGTTCCAGCGCCTGGCCGAACTGCTCCATAAACCAGGGGTCCAGGTGGCTGGTGGTGGGTTTCCCCATCTCCCGCAGTACCGCCGGGTCGAACTCGATCGGGCCGGGAATCATCAGCAGTTTTCGACCTTTCATGCGCCTCTCTCCTAAAGAAAATGGGGGCATACCCGCCGGCCGGCTGTTTTCATCCCCCGCCGATGGTCGGCGGCAGGATGTCAATCACATCGCCATCTTGAACCACATAATCCGGGGGCAGGGGTTTGGCCTCTTTCAGATAGCGGTTTGCCCAGCGCGGGGGGATGCCGATGCGCTCGCGAATCTGATCTATCGTCGTACCTTCCTCGACCTGCAGGGTGAGGTGGCCGTCGTAGCCGTGTTCCTGAGCGAACTTGCGCAGAATGGAATAGAGCCGGATGTGCACGGTTGCCGGCGACATCGTACCTCCTTGATCCAGCGCGTGAAACTCGGGATAATTATAACCCGGTTTTGCCGCGCCGCCAAACCGTGCGAAGTCAGCTCATGGCCGGTAATGCGCCGCCTCATCGAGCATGGCCCAGATGTTTTCCGGCGGGACATCGTCCTGGATGTTGTGCACCGCCGCCAGCACGTACCCGCCCGAGTGGTTCATCACATCAATGGTATGGCGGACGGCGGCCCGCACCTCTTCCGGGGTGCCGCGCGGCAGGAGCCGTTGGGTGTCAATGCCGCCCCAGAAGGCCATGCGGCCGGCAAAGCGGGCTTTCAGGTTCTCCGGCGACATGCCGGCGGCGGACACCTGCATTGGGTTCAGCGCATCCACCCCGATCTCGATGTAATCCTCCACCAGATCCACAATGCTCCCGCAGGCATGCACGACGATCTTGGCGTCCGTCCAGCGCCGGATCAGCTCCATATAGCGGCGGTGAAAGGGCTTTACCATTTTGCGGTACAGCTCCAGGCTTAAGAGCGGCCCCGTCTGGATGCCCATGTCGTCGGAGACCATGACCACGTCCACATAAGGGCCGACTTCCTGAAGGAAGCGCTCCAGCCGGCGGAACTGGATCTGCGCCACCTTCTCCAGCAGTGCCAGGGCAAAGGATGGGTCCAGCAGGAGGTCCATCAGGAAGCGCGCCGTGCCCCTCAGCCAGCAGGCGCGGTCGAAGAGGGTGGTGTCCAGCGTCGAGGCGCAGACGGCGTAATCAGTATCCTCATGGAGCTGACGCGCTTTCTCGCGCAGGCCGGCGTAGCGCCCCTCATCCTCCACATCCGGCCCCTCGAAGCGCTCGACATCCGCCAGCGTGGCCTCGGCCAGGGGATGGGCGATCATGTCGAACTGCGGCCAGCCGGCCGGCCGGCGGTAGGTGATGCCCCATTCATCCACAAAGGTGGATTCATCCAGCCAGCGCGTGCGCGAGCGCGCCGGCGGGTTGATGAACAGCGGCCGGGTATCCACGGGCAGGAGCCGCAGGACAGCTTCGTCCATCTCCACGATCTCGAAGGCCAGGTTGATGACCTTGGGAGAGGTAATGGGCACTCCCAGAAACTCGGCCAGGCGCAGATATGCACCGGTGCAAATGGTGCTGTTGGGCGTGCCGCCGAGGTCAATGGGCACGCGGTCCACTTCCTGGTGGTTGAGCGCCGCCAGCACCCTTTGGCGTGGGGTCATGCTCGCCATATTCCCCTCCTGTCCCAGAAGTGTTATGATGATCTGACCATCCGAACGGAATGTACCACAACGTCGCCGGCGTGTCAAAGCCGGGCGAGGCCGAGAGGCCCTCACCCACGGATGGGACATGGGCCGGCTTTCCCGGCCCCCCGCTCGATCGGTTGAGGGGAAGGTACGGTCCTTTGTGCGGCAAGTCGGGGGAATTGAACCTCTGCATTTCTTGTGCTATACTACGGCCGGCAAATACCAATGCCCAGCCGCAAGGAGGCCATCTCATGATTGACCAGGAACTGCTCTCCATCCTGCGCTGTCCCCACTGCGCCCCGCAGGGTCAGGAGGGACTGCTGGAGCTGGTGAAAGAGTGCTGGCTGGTGTGCCAGGAGTGCGGCCGCAAGTACCCGATCATTGATGATATCCCGTTCATGCTGGAGGAGATCGGGAACCGCTGGAGCACGACGCCGGCGGATCAACTGCCCGTGCCTCCGCCCAAGGGTTGACGAACATGAAGCGATCTCGCTGGTGGTTTCCCCTTGTCCTGGTGCTGTTCATCCTCCTGCTGGCAGCGCCGGCCGGCCTGGTATGGGGCCAGGGCGCCGGCATCCAGGTGCTTGATTCCAGCGCCAACTACTCCTTCGCCAAGGAAGTCCGCTTCCGCCTGACGGCGCAGAGTGATGCCGATATCCAATCGGTCATCCTCTTCTACCGGGTGGGGGACAGCCGCGTGGTCACACGCGCCTATCCGGAATTCCAGCCCGGCCGGCAGGTGCAGGCCGAGTGGCGCTGGCAGTTGTTCCCCGGCTCGCTGTATCCCGGCGCCCTCATCGCATATTACTGGCAGATCAGCGACGCCGCCGGCCGGCAAACCCGCACTACCCCCTATTCCTTCATCTATCAGGATGACCGCTTCGACTGGCAGGAATATGCCCGCGACCTGGTGCACGTCTACGCCTACCGCGACGCCAGGAAAGCCGAAGGGCTTCTCCAGCAGGCCCTGCAGGTGCTGGAGAAGCTGGAACAGGAGATCGGGGTCACCCTCGAACAGCCCATCCACATTTACGTCTACGCCAACCGAAACGATATGCGCCTGGCCCTGCCCTCGCGCAGTGAGCGCTACGACGAGATGACGGTGACGCTGGGGATGGTGGTCGCCGATGACACGCTCTTGCTACTGGGCAGTGAGCCAGACCTGGAACAGACCCTGGCCCATGAGCTGAGCCATATCGTGGTCGGCCTGGCGACGAAGAACCCGTTCGGCGACCTGCCGCGCTGGCTGGACGAGGGGCTGGCCATGTACGCCGAGGGGGAACTGCCGGCGCGCAACCGCCGCGCCCTCGAACAGGCCATCCAGCAGGATGACCTCATCTCCGTCCGCTCCCTCTCCGGCTACAGCGGCGACCCCGCCAAGGTGGACCTGTTTTACGCCGAGTCGTACAGCCTGGTGAAGTTCTTGCTGGATACCTACGGGCGTGAGAAAATGGTCGCGCTCCTGCAGGAGTTCAAGCAGGGGGCGTACCAGGAGGATGCCCTGCAGAAGGTGTACGGCTTCGGGCTGGACGAGCTGGACCGCCAGTGGCGGAAGAGCCTGGGGCTGGGGCCGCGGCAACTGCCGGCCGCAGGCACCCCATCCCCTTCGGCAGAGGCCGCCGGCACCCCGCCAGCTCCCTCCACGCCGGTGCCCTCCCCCGGGGTCTGCGGATTGAGCATCCTGCCGGGCGTTGGCCTGCTGGGGATATACCTCGCCGCGCGCCGGCGCGCCCGCACACCGTCGTAGCGCAGGAGGCGGGGGCCGGCCGGGGGCGAGGTGCGTACCACACTTCCGCCATAGTTGACAATATCGTCCCCTGGTATACAATATGCATACCGCACAGGAGGGACGAGATGATTGGACCGCAGGACCCAGAAGAAACGTATCCGACCGACCGCAATGTGGGGCTTCATATCGGGGAGCGCATCCGCGCCCGGCGCAAGGAAATGGGCCTGAGCCTGCGCGACCTGGCCAAGATGACCGATCTAAGCCCCACCTTCATCAATAACCTGGAGCGCGGCATCGGCAACCCGACCCTGGCCTCCATCCGGCGCATCGCCAACGCCCTCAAGCTCCCGATTTATCAGCTCATGGGGGAGCCGCCCAATCACACGCCCATCGTGCGCTATCACCGGCGGGCGCGCATGACCTTCCCGCCGGGCAATGTCACGTATGAGATCGTCACGCCGCAGTTGACGCGCGACCTGGTGGTGTTCGAGGTCAAGGCGCGGGCCGACGCCGGCAATATGGTCCAACAGCCGCTGGCAGAACCCTCCGAAGAGTGCATCCTGGTGCTCGCCGGCCGCATCGAGGTCACCATCGCCGGCGAGCGCTACGAGCTGGCCGCCGGCGACAGCATCTACTTCGAGAACCGCTTCCTGGAGAGCGTGCGCGCCCTGGGGGATGAGGAAGCGCGCTACCTGTCCATCATCAGCCGGCCCAAGCGCTGAATCCATAAAGGCGATCATCACCACAACTGTGCCGGCGCATCAATCTGCGCCTCCATCTCTCGCGCCCTATCCCCCCGCCGCGGCCGCGCGCCTCTCCGGAAAAGGCTGTCAGTCGGCGGTCGAACCTGTGCCCCCTACTCCATATACGGCGCCTTGTTGATCAGCCAGTCCAGCATCGCCGGGTCCTCGGGGATGTCCTCCATCAGCGCGACGATCTCCTGATTGTGCTCCGCCAGCCGGCCCTGCCCATCGAACACCGCCGTCACCAGCCCCAGATACCGGCCGGCATGCCCGGGTGACGGCACATCCGCATGCACCAGGAACGCCTCCCCCACCATCTCGCCGTCGGGCAGGGGCTCGACCCCGCCGCTCACGGCGATATCAATGCCCTGCACCGCCTGAAGGAGCTGGCGCGTCTGGCTGGCCGGCGTGTGCGTCAGCAGGATGACGATGTCGCTGGTCGCGGCGACCTCCGGCACCAGCCGGCGCAGGGTCTCCAGCGGGTCGTCAATGATGAACCCCGGCACATCCGCCTTCTCGGTCAGCCCGATGATGGCGACACGATGCCCGCCGATTTCCCGCACCACATAGGCCTGTGCCAACAGCTCGCCCGTGCCGGCGGCGCGCACGTTGGCCGACAGGAAGGCAAAGCGCGCCTCGGCCATCCGCTTGCGCAGTACCTCTTCCCCCAACGCCAGGTCCTTCGGCCCCAGCGCCGCGGCGTCATAGCCCAGCCGGTTCATTGCCTCGACGCTCGTGGCGCCTTTGGAACGGTCCGCCAGATTTCCATCCCCCACCAGGCTGTCGCCGGCGTCCAGCACCAGCACATGGACCAGCCTGTCGCGAAATTCATCCAGCTTTGTGGCCCGACGGGTCACTCCACCGACTTTGGGCCGTCAGCCGCAGGGGAAGAGATAGCCCCAGGTGTCGTTGGTGTGGGCGATGCCCAGGGTGAGCGGGGCGGCCGTGGGGGACTGGGTCGGGGGACGCGCCACCAGGTTGCCGGCCGCGGTCCCTCCGCCGGCGATCGGCATCTCCGCGCCGGCCGGCGCGCCCAGCACCCGCCATAACAGCACGCCCAGCGCGCCCAGCAGGAACGCCCCCACCGCCAGCGCCATGACAAGGCCGGGCCGGCGAGCGGCTGTCCTCCCAGTTTTCGTCGGTTGGCTCATGCAGTCCTCCTTATG
>JAPWUQ010000313.1 GCA_028275445.1 Anaerolineae bacterium
GGCGCGCTCTCCTCCGCATCGGCGGTTCGCGTCGGGAACTGCCATATCCGCCGGCCGGCGCGTGCGGCCGCCTCGACCGGCGTCATCTCCGGCGGCGCCGGCGGAAGCTTCAGCGCCCAGCGCCGCGTCAGGCGGTACCAGAGCCGGCGCCACAGCGGCCGCGCCTGTGTGACGCGCAAGTGCTCGATGACCTGCTCCAGCGGCACCGGCCGGCCCAGCGCCCGCACCAGCTCGCGATGATGGCGCGTCACGATGATGTACAAATCCCCCTCGAACATGCCCGGGAAATCGCGCAGGAGCTTCTTCTCCCGGATCAACTGCACTGTCGGCATATATACCAGGTCGTACCAGCTCGCCGCGGCGCGGAACACGGAAACCGGCCGGCCGGAGGTATATTCCAGCCAGTAGGCGTGGCCGGCGATATGCTCCTCCAACACCCGGTACCCCGTCGCGTCCGAAAGCTCGATATTCACCTCCGGGCGCGATAGGTCGAGGTCGGTCTGCTCCAGGAACTCCGCGTAGGCCGCCTTGCACGGCACCCGCGCCAGGGGCAGGTCCGGCCCCAGCGCCACGCGGCACGGATACTCCACCACATGGGCTTCGACGGTGGTCGCGTCGAGCGCCCGCAGGACCGAGACCCGGTGGTTGCCGTCATTGACGAAGTAGATATCCCCGATCTTGAACAGCGAAACCGGGTCCGGGCCGTTCTCGACCACGTAGGCATAGACCCGGCACCAGCGCTCGCGCAGGTAGGAATGCCGCGGCAGGAAATTGCGCCAGAAATCGCCGACGCGGTCCACGCTCCCGACAATGGCGTCGAGGGGCACTTCCTGCACCCCGCGCTCTTCCCGGCGGAACAGCCCCAACGTGCGCACCACGACGTTGAAGGGCAGGAGCTCCGCCGGCAGGCCGCGCCATTCCCGCCGCATGGCGTAGCGCTCGCCGCGGCGCAGGGCCTTCATGAACGCGGCCTGGGCCTGGCTCGGCAGAGAAAATCCCACCTCATCCATCGCCGTCGCTCTGCTCCCGCAAGCCGTAGAGTTCGGCCAGCAGTTCGTCGCGCACCGGCGGCGGGCCTCCCCGTTCCTGCTGGGTCTTTCGGACGATGGCATCCAGGAACCAGTGCAGTTTGGCGCCCAGCAGGCCGGCCGCCATATAGACCAGCTTGCTCTCCAGGCCCGGCAGGATAATGTACTGTCCTCGCGCCACCCCGCGCAGTAACTGCCGTGCCACTTCTTCCGGGCGCATGACCTTGACATTGCCGGCCAATGCACGCGTCTCGGCCGGCTTGATCTTGTTCTCCTCCCACAACTGCGGCGTGTCGGTGTCCGGCGGGAAGAGGATGGACACCCGCACACCATACGGCTTCAGCTCGCTCCGCAGTACGTCGGTGAAGCCGCGCACGGCAAACTTGGACGCGCCGTAGGCGGTGTAGCCGAAGACCCCGATAAAGCCGGCCACCGATGAGGTGTTGACGATATGCCCCTGCCGGCGGCGCATCATCAGCGGGGCGACCAGCTTGCACATATGCAGGGTGCCGAAGAAATTGGTCTCCATGGTGCGGCGGAACACCTCCAGCGGAAGCTCGTGAAAGTAGCCCGGGTGCGCGATGCCGGCGAAATTGAACAGCAGGTCCGGCTCCCATCCTTCCCGCACCAGCTCCCGCACGACGGCCTGGGCCTGCGCGTAATCGGACACATCTGCCGGCTTCCCGATGAGCGTTTGCCCGGAAGGGTCTGCCGCAGAAGAACGGATCTCTTCCAGCGCTTCGTCTATCTTCCCCGGCGTCCGAGCGATGATGCACACATGCGCGCCGGCGGCCGCCAACGCCCTGGCGGTCGCCTTGCCGATGCCGCTCGAGCCACCTGTCACCAGCGCCCTTTTCCCGGCGAAATCCATCCCCACCTCCTGCATCACAGCCCGACATTGCGCGGCATTATAGCATCAGCGGTGAATTTCATCAATCACCCGCCCTGCCCGACGCGCTGACGGTCAAGTCACGTAGGCCCTATAAAGCTACAGGGGGAACAGTCGCGGATAGAGAGAGGATGATAGTGAGCTGTATATGGCCCCGCGGCAGGCGGCGCGGTTACGGAAGCCAGCGATCGTCCCCTCACAACAGCGACACCGGGTCAATATCCAGCCGCCAGCCGGCGGGGAGCGGGAATCCCCCGAACACCTCCGCCGGCTCGCTCGCCTTCACGATAATCTGCCAGCGGTACGCGCCGCGCACCCGGGCGAAGAAGCAGGGCACCGGCCCCGAGAGCTCCACATCGCGGAAGCCCCGCCGATGCAGGTAATCCGCCAGCAGGCGGTGCACCCGCTCGGCCTCTGCCTGTGCCCTGCCCGCATCGCGATGGGCAAAGCGCAGGGCCGCCAGCCGGCAGAAGGGCGGATAGCCCTGTTGCTGTCGAAACGCCAGTTCCTCGCGGTAAAAGCCAGCGAAATCATGCTGGGCTGCATGCTGGATGCTGTAATGCTCGGGGGTGTAGGTCTGCACGATGACGCGTCCGCCCAAAATACTGCGGCCGGCGCGGCCCGCTACCTGCACCA
>JAPWUQ010000016.1 GCA_028275445.1 Anaerolineae bacterium
CCGGCCTATCGCGTCACCGCCGAGCGGCTTCCGGAGATTGCGGCGGAGCTCATGGAAACCGCGGAGCAGATTTCCCGCCGGCTGGGCTATGTGCCGGCGGAGCCATCCTCGCACCTGAAGCCATAAGGAGGGCATCATGTCGCCGGAATTGTTCGCCGTTCTGACGGCCGCCTGTTGGGGCATTGGGGGGTTCTTCGAGAAAAAGGGACTGCATCTCGGCAATCTATCGCCGCAGATGGGCATCACCATCCGCACCGCGGTGGCGCTGGTGATCCTGGGGGCGGTCAGCTTCTCCCAGTGGAAGACCATCGCCCAGGCCGGCACCAAAGCACTGCTGATGATGGTCATCGGCGGCGGAGTGGTCGCCGGCGCGGCCGGCATGCTCTGCTTCTACACCGCCATCAAAGGAGCACCGCTCGGCCGGGTGATGCCCATCGCCTTCACCTCGCCCCTGTTTGGAGCGCTGATGGGCATCCTGTTCGGCGGCGAACCGGTGCAGGTCAAGACCATCGTTGGGATGCTGTTGACGGTAGGCGGGATTATCGTGCTGACGCTTGGCTGACGCAGTGCAAATCGCACGCGCATTTCATACGCAGAGGAAAGGAGAGAGCAACATGGGTTCCGGAGGTTTTGAAGGCGGTCAGTATCGTCCATTGTCCCCTGAATCGGTGGGACGCATCCATCAGGTGGCATTGGACATCTTGTGGGAGGTCGGCACCCAGGTCAACAGCGCGGAGGCCTTTGAGATTTTCGCGGCCGCCGGCGCCAAAGTGGACCGCGACACGCGCGTGGTGCGCATCCCGCGCGCCATGGTCGAGGACGCGATCGCCAGCGCGCCCTCACGGGTCCTGTTAGCCGGCCGCGACGAGCGCCATGACCTGGTCCTGGAGGGCAACCGCGTCTACCTGGGTACTGGCGGCACCACCATCTACGTGCTGGACCTGGAGGGGAACAAGCGCAAGTCCACCACCCAGGATGTGGCGGACATCGCCCGGCTGGTGGACGCGCTGGACAACGTCCATTTCATCGTCATCCCGGTCTACCCCAACGAACTGCCGGTGGAGCAGGTGGACGTCAACCGCTTCTACGCCTCGCTGTCCAACTGCAGTAAGCATATCCAGGGCGGCGTCTATTCGCTGGAAGGGGTGCGTCAAGTGATCCGCATGGGCGAGATCATCGCCGGCGGCCCCGATGTCCTGCGCGAACGGCCCATTCTCTCGTTCATCATTTGCCTCATCAGCCCTCTGAAGATGGACGCGCACTACACCGACATGATGCTGGAGATCGTCCGCCACGGTCTGCCCGTCAGCATCTCGGTGGAGCCGCTGAGCGGCGCGACGGCCCCCATTACCCTGGCCGGCCATCTCGCCCAGTGGGCGGCGGAGGCCCTCAGCGGCGTGACGCTGGTGCAGTTGACCCGCAAAGGGTCGCCCTGCCTGCCGGGCTATGTCGGCACCATCACCGACCTGCGCAATATGGGCTATCTCTCCGGCGCGGTGGAGCAGGGCCTGCTGAACGCCGGCGTCGCCCAGCTCTCCCATTACTGGAACCTGCCGTGCTACGCCACCTCCGGCATGTCCGATTCCAAGGCGCTGGATGTCCAGACCGGCTATGAGGGTGCCATGACCACGCTCATGGCGGCGCTCTCGGGCGCCAATTTCATCCACGATGCCGCCGGCCTGATGGAGTTCGCCATGGTGGCCAGCTATGAGAAGTACGTCATTGACAACGAGATCATCGGCATGGCGATGCGTGCAGTGCGGGGCATTGAGGTCAGCACGGAGACCCTGGCGCAGGAGGTCATCGAGAAGGTAGGGCCGGGCGGCAATTTCCTGGCGGAGGATCACACGGCGCGCCATCTGCGGAGCGAGTTTTACTTCCCGACCCTGAGCGACCGGGAGTCGCGCGAGGATTGGGTCGCCGCCGGCGCCAAGACCGCCCGCGAGCGCGCCCGCGAGAAAGCGCGGCAGATCCTGCAGACGCACCAGCCGGCGCGCTGGCCGGCGGAAGTGGATGCGCGCATCCGCCGCGAGATCGCCGGCATCGTGCTGTAGCACCACCGCCTGCCCTTGTCTCTGCCAGGTGGCAGTCGCCCCCCAGGCTGACTGCCACCTTTTTCTGTGCCAGGTGTTCTTTATCATCAGCTAGCCTGATAGCTTCCGCACGGCGTATTCCACGCGCCGAAAACTCGCTCTTGACAATCCCAGCCATTTGTGGTATATTATGAACTGGTAATTACCAGTTCCAGCCCAATTCCGTCTCATGGCAGTGTATTGCCGTTCCCGAGGGTGGTCGGATGGCCTTACAGCGCAACAGCTCCACTCCACTGCACCTTCAGTTGAAGACCGCACTGGCCGCGCAGATTGCGCAGGGCAGTCTGCGGCCTGGACAGCGTCTCCCCTCCGAGCGCCAGTTGTGCGAGATGTTCGGGGTCAGCCGCACCACCGTGCGCCGGGCGATCGAGGAGCTGGAACGCGAATATCTGATCCGCACAGTGCCGGCCCAGGGCACCTTCGTAGCAGTGCCGCAGGTGCAGGTTTCGGTGCATGTCTCCCTGGCCGGCTTCACCAGCGACATCCAGCGCGCCGGCCTTTCCCCTTCCAGCATCCTGCTGGAAACCGCTCTGATCTCCCCCGTACCGGAGGAACTCGCCGGCCCCATGCGCATTTCCCCGGATGAGGAGATCGTCAAGGTCGAGCGCCTCCGCCTGATCAACGATATCCCTCTGGCCATCCATACCTGCTATCTTCCTCACCGCCTTTGTCCCAACATCCTGGCGCATGATCTGGGCAGGGAATCGCTGTTCGGGCTTCTGCGGGGCAAATATGGACTGCGCATCGCCTACGCCCAGGAGCAGGTGTGCGCCTGCCTGGCGGATGACCGAGAGGCAAGGTTACTGCGGCTCACGCCGCCGGCGGCGGTCCTGCGCGCCCAGCGCCTGACCTTCCTGGACAGCGGCGAGGTGGTGGAATACTCCTTCTCAAGCTACTGCGGCGAGTGGTACCATCTCACCCTGGTGCTGGAGGGCCAGGAGGCGAGATAATCTTTTGATCGATAGGAGCAGACATGGTTCACATCGTCATCGTTTCCCATGCGGACCTGGGCGAGGCGCTCATCCGGGCGGCGGAGATGATCGTGGGGCCGAAGGAAGGGGTGTATGCGGTATCGCTTCAGCCGGAAGACTGTCCGGAAGCGCTGGCGGAGCGCCTGACGGCGGTGCTGGAGCCCCTTGCCGGCCAAGAGGTGCTGGTGCTGGTGGACCTCTTTGGCGGCACGCCGTACAACGTCTCCGCCCGCCAGATCATGGAGCGCGGGGTGGAGTGCGTCACTGGCGCCAATCTGCCGATGCTGTTGGAACTGTTGATGTGTCGGGATGAGATGCCGGCCAGCGAGCTGGCCGAGATGATCACCGAGGCCGGCCGGGAATCGGTCAAGAACCTGGGGCCTATGTTCCGCAAGACCATGGCGGCCAATGCCAATCAGGTCTCGGCCGGCCAATGATGGGAGCGTTTTCCGGTGGGGGGTCTTCGCCTGGCACGGCGAACGTTCGTAATGGAGCCATATCCAATCTGCAAGGAAAGGAGGTGATGAGCTATCGCTGAAGAGTGGGGCCTAGTTCGCATTGATGATCGTCTCATTCACGGACAAGTGATCGCTGTCTGGTGCAAGCACAAGCCGTTCAAACGCATCGTCATCATTGACGACCAGCTTGCGCAGGACCCGTACATGCAGGAGGTGATGCGTTTGGCGGCACCGCCTGGCTTAGTGGTGGAGGTTTATTCCGTCGACGCGGCCATTCAGACCCTGAGCCAGGAAACGCAGAACCGCAGTACCACCATGCTGTTGATGCGGTCCCCGCAGGTGGCCCGCCGGCTGTATGAGGGCGGGCTGACCTACAGCGCCCTGAACGTCGGGGGCATCGGGTCGGGACCCGGCCGGCGCAACATCTTCAAAAATATTGCGGCGTCGGATGAGGAAATCGCTATCATGAAAGACCTGATGGACCGGGGCGTCCGCATCACACTGCTGACCGTGCCAGGCGAGAAGTCCAAAGAGTTCGCGGACCTGTATGCTGAATTGAAGCGCAAGTAAAAAAGGAGACGCGGCGATGAAAGTGAATCGGAAACAGCTCGCGGTCGCTATGATCGTCAGCCTGGTGCTCATGCTGGCCGGCGCGGTGGCTGTCCACGCCATGCCGGTACAGCAGACCGGCGCGGTGCGCATGAGCTTCCTGATGGCGGCGATCATCGGCATCCTGTACTATTTCTCGATGTCCCCCTGGTTTGCCAACCTGGGCTTCACCGTGCTGTACCGGCCGCTGATCGCCGGCACGCTGGTGGGCATCGTCATGGGACGGCCGGCGGAGGGCATCGCCATCGGCGCCAACATCAACGTGCTGTACCTGGGCTGGATCTCCGCCGGCGGCTCTCTGCCGGGTGACCCGGGCCTGGCCGGCTACCTGGGTACGGCCCTGGTGTTGGGCGGCGGCCTGGACATTCAGGCGGCCCTGGCGCTGGCCGCGCCGCTGGGCCTGTTGGGCGGCCTGACCTGGTCCCTGCGCATGTCGCTGTGCTCCATCATCCCCCACTGGGCGGACCGCTTTGCGGAGGAGGGCAACATTAAGGGGGTTGCCCGCAGTAACTACATCTACTCTCAGCCCTTCCTCTTCATCCTGTACGCGGTACCGGTAGCGCTGGCGGCCTACCTCGGTTCTGCCGCCGTCGGTGCGGCGCTGGACTGGATCGCCCAACATGCCATCTGGGTGATGAACGGCCTCTTCACCGCCAGCGGCATGCTGGCCGCCCTTGGTATCGCGCTCAACCTGAAGTTCCTCCTGCGGGGCAACGTGTGGCCGTACTTCTTCATCGGCTTCGTGGTCACCACCATGATGGGCGGCAAAGTCAACCTGCTCATGATGGCCATCATCGCCGCGTGTGTCGCCTACCTGCATGTGCTGTGGGTGCACGGCATGGAGGCCGCGCCGGCCGCGGCACAGGCGCAGGCACAGGCCCGCAAGGCGCCCGGCCTGCTGACCCGCCAGGACGTCTTCAAGGCCTGGCTGCGCTGGCTCTTCTTCTCCCACTCCACCTACAACTGGGAGCGCATGCAGGGCCTGGGCTTCGCCCACAGCATGACCCCCATCATTGAGAAATTGTACAAGACCAAGGAAGACATCAGCGCCGCGTTGAAGCGCCACCTCATCTTCTTCAATACCCAGCCGGACATTGGCGGCGTCATCCACGGTATCGTCATCGCCATGGAAGAGGAGAAGGCTGCCGGCGCGGACATCAGCGATGACGCCATCAACGGCGTCAAGACCGGCCTGATGGGCCCCATGGCCGGCGTGGGCGACACCATCCAGCAGGGCATCGTCATCCCCATCGCCCTGGCCATCGGCATCGGCCTCGCCCTGGGCGGCCAGCCGCAGGCGACGCGCGGCAACATCCTCGGCCCCCTGTTCTACGTGGTGGCTGTGGCCGCCTTCGTCTGGGGCGTCGGCTGGTGGGTATGGTGGCAGGGCTATGTCCAGGGCCGCGCCGCCGTGACCAGCATCCTGCAGAGCGGTGCACTGCAGAAGGTCATCACGGGCGCCGGCGTCCTGGGCAACTTCGTCATGGGCGTGCTGGCCGTCCAGTTTGTCAAGCTCTCCACGCCCGTGGCATTCTCCATCGGCGGCAGTACCTTCCGCATCCAGGCCATGCTGGACAGCTTCATGCCCAACCTCCTGCCGCTGATCCTGGTACTGCTGGTCTGGTGGCTGGTCTCTAAGAAGAACGTCTCCCCCACCCTGATCATGGCGGCGATCATTATCCTGGGTGTGCTGGGAGCCATCCCCATCTGGCCCGGCATTGATGAGGCCGGCAAGACCATCAAGGTGGGTCTGCTCGGCGGATAGCGATTCCGCCGGCCGCGGTGGAAGCGCGGCGCGCACGCCGCGCTTCCACCTTCTTTGTCAGGAATTATCCGCCCGGCTGATCCGGGCCTGCGTTATTCATTACACATTAACCTGTGACGAACTCACTCTAAAGGGGGAATAACATGAAGGGATTGAAAACACATCGCTGGAAGCGCATCTTCCGCCCAGATGGCAAGACTGTCATCTTTGCCATGGACCATGCCGCCGCCTTCGGCATCATGGAAGGGCTGGAAAAACCAGGAGAGGTCATCCGCAAGGTGCGGGAAGGCGGCGCGGATGCCATCCTGACCACCTACGGCATCTGCCAGCGCTTCCCCGAGGAAATCGGGGACATGGGCATCATCCTGCGCTGTGATGGCGGCTCCTCCGGCCTCGCCAAGACGCGCGGCCCCATGAAGCTGGTCTATGATGTCTATGACGCTCTGCGCATCGGGGCCGAGGCGGTAGGTGTGATGGGCATGCCCGGCTCGCAGTTCGAGGGGGAGACCCTGCCGTACCTTTCCCAGATCATCTCCCAGGCGGCGGAATGGCACATACCGGTGATGGCGGAGATGCTGCCGGCCGGCTTCGAGAACCCGCGCGAATGGTGGACCCCCGAGAACATCGGCCACGCCTGCCGCATCGGCGCCGAGCTGGGGGTGGACTTCATTAAGACCGAATACACCGGCGACGTCGAGAGCTTCCGCCGCATTGTGGAACAGGTCTATGTCCCGCTGGTGGTGCTGGGCGGTGGCAAGGCCAATGACCCGCGCAGTTTGCTGGAGAAGATTCACGGCGCCATGCAGGCCGGCGCCGCCGGCGTCGCCATCGGCCGCAACATCGCCCAGTTCCCGCATCCCGACCGCATCACCGCGGCCATTGTCGCCATCGTCCACCAGGGATGCTCTGTGGACGATGCCATGAAATTCCTGACATGAGAGGACTGCCATGACCAATACCTATCGCCGTGCTGTTTTCGTCGGACCCCGACAGATCCGCATTGATGAGGTGCCCATCCCGGAACCCGGCCCACGCCAGGCGCTGATCCGGGTGCGGGCCTGCGGCCTGTGCACCTGGGAACAGCGCATGTACACCGGGGAGGAGCCGTACTATCCGCTCGCCGGCGGCCATGAGGTGGCCGGCGAACTGGTCAAGCTGGGAGATAAGGTCTTCACCGACGCCAAAATCGGCGACCGGGTGGTAGCCTCACTCCTGACCCGCTGTGGCTACTGCGAGTCCTGCCGCAAGGGGCTGGACAACATCTGCGACAACGCCCGCGCCCCGTTCTTCGACACGGACGTGCCCGGGCCGGCCGGCCTGGCCGAATACGTCCTGATGGATGACTATCAGTTGTACAAGGGTGCCAACGACATCCCCTTCGAGGAACTGTGCCTGACGGAGCCGCTGGCCTGCGTCGTGCGGAGCGTGCGCAAGGCGCGCCTGGAGCGGGGCGAGAACGTGCTCATCATCGGCGCCGGCATCATGGGCATGCTGCATCTGTTGCTGGCCAAACAGGCCGGCACCCGCGTTATGGTCAGCGAACCCAACGCGCCGCGCGCCGAGTTCGCCCGTAACATGGGCGCCGATATCGTCATCAACCCCTTCGAACAGGACCTGGCCGAAGCGGTGAAGCAGGCGACCAACGGGCGCGGCGCGGATGTGATCTTCTGCGCCACCGCCGCCGGCCCCCTGGTGGAACAGGCCGTCAACATCGCCGCCAAAGGCGGCCGCGTGATGGTCTATTCCAGCATCCACCCGCGCGGCACCAAGATCACGGTGGACCCCAACATCTTCCACAACAAAGAGGTGACGCTCACCGGCACGGTCAGCCAGGACCGGCAGGACGTCTGGGAGGCCGTGCGGCTCATCACTCAGCGCAAGATTGACCTCAAGCCCTTCGTCTCGCGCGTGGTGCCGTTCGAGAAGCTCGAGGAGGGGTTCCAGGAAGCGCTGAAGCTGGATACCTATCGCGTGGTCGTCACGATGTGACGCTCTCCGGCCCTGCCCGGCCAGCCTGCCAACCTCCCGCGGGGACGCATCCTCGCGGGAGGTTGGCGCGTTTTCCGGAGCAGGGGCGCGGTATCGCGGTGCCCTGACGTTCGGATTGCCAGCCCCATCTATTCGGCGTATAATGGCAGTATCCAGATGGAGCAGATCGGCGCCGGCCGCGCCGCCCCATACAGCGCAACGGGGATATGTCATGAGCAGGGAGCTGTTTCCAGCACTGTCCGACGCACAACCAGAGAAGGCGAAATCCCGAGGACATTTTCGGGCACTGATGCACGTCAGCGAACTGCTGAACTCCACCCTGCACCTGGATCAACTGCTCGAGCTGATCATGGATATCGTCATCGAGGCGCTGGAGGCAGAGCGGGGGTTCCTGATGCTGGTCAACCCGGAGACCGGCCAGTTGAATTTCCCGGTTGCCCGCAACCTGGACCGCCAGAACATCGCCGGCCCGGAGTTCGAGATCAGCCGCAGTGTGGTCAATCGCGTGGCGCGCACCGGCGAGCCAGTGCTGACGCTGAACGCCGAGGAGGATGAGCGCTTCCAGGCCTATCAGAGCATCCTCGACTATCACCTGCGCTCCATCCTGTGTGTGCCCCTCAAGCTGAAGGGGCAGGTGACCGGCGCCATCTACATTGACAACCGCCTGAAGGCCGGCGCCTTCTCCAACGAGGACCTGGACTTCCTGACCTCCTTCGCCAACCTGGCGGCCGTGGCCATCGAGAACGCGCGCCTGTTCAACCGCCTGCAGAGCAACCTGGCGGAGACCAGCCGGCTGAAAAGCCTGATGGACAATATCTTCGCCAGCATCGCCAGCGGCGTCGTCACGGTCGGTCCACACGGCCGCATCACCATGGTGAACCGCGCCGCCTCGCAACTGCTCGGCCAGCCGCGCGAGGCCCTGCTGGATAAACCGCTGGAGGAAGCGCTTCCCTGGCTGGTGATCGAGCCGATCCCCGACGCGCTCCTGCAGATTGTGCGCGGCGAGAAGGACGTGATCACCCTGCCGTTCTCGGCGCATCTGCCCGGACGCGGGCAGGTGCATTTCAAGCTCACCCTTTCCCGCCTGCGCGGCGCCACCGGTGGGGGCATCGTGCTGGCCATCGAGGACCAGACGCTGGAAACCCTGCTCCAGCAGGATAGGGAACGGGAGGCCCGCGCGCGGGAGCAGTTGCAGGCCATGCTCCAGCGCTACCTGAGCCCCTCGGTCGCCCAGAAGCTGGCCGCCATGCCGGCGAGCGCCCTGACCCTGGGCGGCGAGCGCCAGGAGATCACTGTCCTCTTCGCCGACCTGCGCGGTTTTTCCACCCTGGTGGAGCAAACACCGCCCGAGGAAATGGTCCACGTCCTCAACCGCTATCTGGGGCTGGCGGTGGACGCTATCTTCGCCGAAGAAGGCACGCTGGATAAGTTCCTGGGCGACGCCATCCTGGCCTTCTTCAACGCCCCGGTGCGCCAGCCCGATCACCTCATGCGGGCACTGCGGGCCGCGCTGGCGATCCAGGAAAAGGTGCGGCGCAGTTGGGACACCTTCCCCGAACCCTTCCGCCTGCAGTTCGGCATCGGCATCAGCGCCGGCGAGGCTATCGTGGGCCATATTGGGACGGAAGACCGCATGGACTTCACCGCCGTAGGGGACTGCGTCAACGTGGCAGAGCGCCTGCAGGAGGTTGCCGAGCCGGGGCAAATCCTGGTGAGCCATGCGGTGTATGAGCAGGTCAAGGATGTGGTGGATGTGCGCTCGGTGCAGTCCGTGACACTGCGCGGCCGGCAAACCCGCATCCTGGCCTATGAACTGCTGGGCCTGCGCCGGCCGAAATAGCCCCTCACCCTTCCCTTGGAGGTTGATCGGATAGCGCATGAAAGCCCTCTCCGCATTGGCGGCCGGCCTGCCGGCCGGCGAACTGCTCGACCTCAGCGGCGCCTGGGAAGACACATTCATCAGCGGGGTGACCGATGACTCCCGCCAGGTGAGCGCCGGCGCGCTCTTTGTCGCTGTGCCGGGGCTTACCGTGGACGGCCACCGCTTCATCCCGCAGGCGGTGGCGCGAGGGGCCGGCGCGGTCGCCGGCGAAAGAAGCCGGGCGGAGCTGGAACTGCCGGCGGGCATGCCGTATCTCCAGGTGCGGGATGCGCGCCGGGCGCTGGCCTGGCTGGCCGCGGCGTTCTTTGACTTTCCCGCCCACCGCCTGCGCGTGATCGGCGTGACGGGCACCGACGGCAAGACCACCACCACCAACTTGATCTATCACATCCTGCGCGCCGCCGGCTGGAACGCCGGCATGATCAGCACCATTTACGCCGATATCGCCGGCCGGATCTACGATACCGGCCTGCACACCACTACCCCGGACGCGCCGGCGGTACAGCGATACCTGCGGGAAATGGTGGATGCCGGCGCCCAGGTCGCCGTCCTGGAAGCCACCTCCCACGGGCTGGCGCAGTATCGCGTGGCGGCCTGCGCCTTCGACACCGCCGTTGTCACCAACATCACCCATGAGCATCTGGATTATCACGGGAGTTACGAGGCGTATTTCGAGGCCAAAGCGCGGCTGTTCTGGGACCTTTCGCAGAGCGTGCGCAAGCCGGGCATCCCCAAAATCTCCGTGCTCAACGCCGATGACGAGAGGCCTTTCGCCGGCCTCTCCCGCATCCCGGCCGACCTGATCGTCACCTACGGCCGGCGGGCCGGCGCCGACGTCCGCGCCGAGGACGTGGAATGCACCGGCGCCGGCATCCGCTTCCGCGCCGTCACGCCCTTCGGGGATTTCGACATCCATTCCCCGCTGGTCGGGGAGTATAATGTCCACAACCTGCTGGCGGCCACTGCCGCCGCCCTGGCCCAAGGCATCGCGCCGGCGCATGTGCAGGCCGGCATCGCCGGCATGGCCGGCCTCACCGGGCGCATGGAGCGCATTGACCGGGGACAGCCCTTCACCATCATCATTGATTTCGCGCACACGCCCAATGCGCTGGAGAAGGCGCTGACCACCGCCAGGAAGATGACCCGCGGCCGGCTGACCGTGGTGTTCGGGTGCGCCGGCCTGCGCGATGTCCAGAAGCGCCCCATGATGGGACGCATCGCCGCCGAACTGGCCGACCGGGTCATCCTGACCGCCGAGGACCCCCGCACGGAAGACCTCCGTGCGATCAACGCCCAGATCATCGCCGGCTTCCGCCAAAGCGGCCGGCCCCTGGACGACAGCCTGTTGGAGATTGACGATCGCGCCGAGGCTATCCGCACCGCCATCCGCCTGGCCGAGCCTGGGGACCTGGTGCTCATCACTGGCAAGGGACATGAGCGTTCGCTGTGCATCGGCACGGTGGAATATCCCTGGAGCGACCATGAGGCGGTGGAAAAGGCACTGCGCGAGCTGGGCTTCGCCGGCGGTTCATGAGGAAGCCAGGCGCTTCCCCAGAGGGGGATCGTATGTCAAATGAGAGGTTTCTCGTCTTCCCGCGGCTCCGCCGCGGGCTGATCTTGCTGGTGCTGGGCATCCTCCTGATAACGCTCGCCGGCTGTGAGATGCGGCCGGCGAAGACCCCGCTCATCTCCCGGGATTGGAGCCCCGCCCTGCGGGTGGGCAACGCCAGCCAGCATGAGCCGGTGGCCATCGCGGTCGAGAGGGATGGGTCCGCCGTCCATCTGGTGTGGCCGGAGGCCGGCATGAACGGCCTGGCCATGCATTACCTGCAGTTGCGGAACAGCCGTCAGCCGTCAGTGGATCGGCTCATTGAGCTGTCGCTCTTTTTCCCCAAGAGCTACAACCTGTTCCTGGGGGCTGGGGATACACTGCATGTCTTCTTCCTGGCCGGCCAGGGCCCGCATGAGAATGCGCGGGTGTTCCATGGGGTGCTGGATAAAAGCGGCCAACTGCGTGCGGCCCCCACACCTATCACGCCGGCTGGCTATGATGTCCAGCACTACGCCGCGGCGGCGGACGGCGTCGGCGGGTTCCTGGTCATCTGGGAAGCTGCTGAGCCGCCGGCCGGCATCTTTCTCCAACGGCTCGATGGGAGCGGTGCGCCGCTGGGGGACCCTTGCCTGCTGGCCAGCGATGGGAAGGAGCCGGCGATGGCCGTGGAGCCGGGGGCCGGCGCACATATCGCCTGGGTGACCGAGCCGCACGCCCAGGACCGCCACCTCTATTACTGCTGGCTGGAATATCCTCTCACATGCGAGCCCAAGCCCCTGGAGCTGACCCGCCTGTACGCCGGCACGGGCGCCATCTTTACCGCGCCATCCCTGGGGTTCGACGATGGGCACGTGTACGTGTACTGGAGCGTGGAGTACCGCGCCGGCATGGAGCAGGGGTCTGCCAGCACCTTTTTCGTCACCTTTCCCAAGGGCCGGCCGGCCCCGCAGCAGCCCCGTACGCTGTCCCTGCCGGATACGGAAGCCCTGCCCTATGCCCCGCTGAGCGCCCAGCTTGGCCCGTGGCGGGAAGCGGGGATCATCGGCCCTGGCGGCATGCCGGCGGAAGCGGCGTTCCCCGACCTATCCACGGTAGTCCCTCTCTCCCCGGAGCTGGGCGGGAGCCGGTTCGTGGCCTATCCCGCGCCGCTGAACCTGCCGGCGGAGCTTCAGCTCGTGTTCTGCAGTGTGATGACGGAATACCGCCTAAAGGACGAGCTCCAGCCCGGTGTGGCTATCCTGGCCGACGGCGAACTGCTGGCCTATCAGCAGGTAGCGCGCACGGGGAACCTCTCCTGGAACCCTTCGCCGGCCAGGGATGAGGCCGGCCATCTGTACCTGGCATGGCCGGACACGCGCGGCCAGGGCCGCTACGACGTGTATATCGCCACCACGGCGCCGGCGCTGAAGGAAGCCATCCGCCGGCCGAACCGGGATGACATCCTGTTGGGAGCGGTGGCCTTCGGCTGGGGGATGCTGGCCGGCCTGACCACTTTCCTGCCCTTCCTGATGGTCATCCTGGTCTTTCCGCTGGCAGTGGTGGTGGGATATCATATTTTCGGCAGTCAGGAGGAACTGTCCGCGCGGGGGCCGCGCATTGTCCTGGTGGTCGCCGGCCTGCTGTACTACGCCGGCAAACTGCTGATATTCTCCGCCCTGCTGTCCTTCCCGCCTTTCCGGGAGCTTCTGCCAGAGGGCTTGCGCTGGATGCTGGACTTCGGCCTGCCGGCGCTGATCCTGGCGCTGGCCCTGCTGGCTCTGCGCCAGTACACCCGTCGGGCACAGCCGCCGCGGCTCTTCGTCGGCTTTCTTGTCTTTGTGCTCACCGACGCCCTGCTGACGATGATGTTTTACGGTCCCGGGTTTTACGGATAGCAAAACAGATGACAGTCACCTTCGCGGTGACTGTCACCTGTTTTTGCAGGGGGTTCAGGAGGCCGGCTGGGAAGCGGCCGGCGCCGCCTCTGCCTGCCCCAAACGCTGTTCCCGATAGCGGATGGCCGCCCGGATGAACCCTACGAACAGCGGATGCGGGCGGTTGGGGCGCGATTTGAACTCCGGATGGAACTGACTGCCCACCATCCAGGGATGGTCTGCCAGCTCGGCAATCTCCACCAGCTTATCCCCCGGGGACACGCCCGAAAAGACCATGCCGCCCTTGCTGAGCATATCGCGGAAAGCGTTGTTCAGCTCAAAGCGGTGGCGGTGGCGCTCCATGACGACTTCCACATTGCCGTAGGCCTCCGCCGCTTTCGTGCCGGGCTTGAGGTAACAGGGATACACTCCCAGGCGCATCGTGCCGCCCATCTCGGCCAGGTCGCGCTGGTCCGCCATCAGGTCAATGACCGGGTACGGGGTGGAGACGTCGAACTCGGTGCTGTTGGGCAGGTCATTGCCGACGATGTGGCGCGCCAGCTCGATAACCATGACCTGCATGCCCAGGCACAGGCCGAGATACGGGATTTTATGCTCGCGCGCGTAGCGGGCGGCCATAATTTTCCCCTCGATGCCGCGGTAGCCGAAGCCGCCGGGTACCACGATGCCGTCCAGCCCCTCCAGCACGCTCAGATCGCGCCGGCGCTCTAACTGCTCCGAATCGATCCAGCGGATCTTGACGTCGCGGTTGAGAGCGACGCCGGCGTGCTTGAGCGCCTCCCGCACACTGATATAGGCGTCTTGGAGCTGGACATATTTCCCCACCAGGCCGATCTCGATCGGCGGTTTGGGGCGCTTGATCTCCTCCACCAGCGCGCGCCAGGCGCTCAAATCCGCCTCGCGCGCCGGCAGGCCCAGCTTCTTCACCAGCAGATCCCCCATGCCCAGCTCTTCCAACAGCACCGGCACCTCATAAACGGTCTCCGCCGTCAGCAGGGGGATGACCGCCTCCGGCTCCACGTCGCAGAACAGGGCGATCTTCTCCCGCAGGCTGTCGTCCACCGGGTAATCCGAGCGCGCCACGATGATATCCGGCTGGATGCCGATACTGCGCAGTTCGCGCACGCTGTGCTGGGTCGGTTTGGTCTTCAGCTCGCCGGTGGCGCTGATATAGGGCAAAAATGTGACATGCACATAGAGGGTATTTTCCCGCCCCACATCCTTGCGCATCTGGCGGATGGCCTCCAGGAAGGGCAGGCCTTCGATGTCGCCCACCGTGCCGCCCACTTCGACGATCTGGACGTCGGGCTGGAACTCCCGGCTGACCCGCCCGATGCTCCATTTGATCTGATTGGTGATGTGCGGGATGACCTGGATGGTGCCGCCCAGGAAGTCGCCGCGCCGCTCTTTGGCGATCACCTCCGCGTAAATCTGACCGGTGGTCACGTTGGAGGAGCGGGACAGGTTCTCGTCAATGAAGCGCTCATAGTGGCCCAGGTCCAGGTCGGTCTCCGCGCCGTCCTCCGTGACGAACACCTCGCCGTGCTGATAGGGCGACATGGTGCCTGGGTCGACGTTGATGTAGGGGTCCAGTTTCTGGACGGAGACGGAAAAGCCGCGGCTTTTCAGGATGCGGCCGATGGAAGCGACGGTGATGCCCTTGCCCACGGACGAGACCACGCCGCCGGTGCAGAAGATGTACTTGGTCATGCGCTGACTCCCCCGCCGGCCACTGCCGCCGGCGTCTTCCAGTTCCTCGGTCGAACTACCATATCTTCCCCCATACACAAAAACTCGGAGAGACAAGGCTCTCCGGGTTTGGTATCTCGTTCGAAAGGGACAAAACGCCCCTGGCAGGCGTTTGTCGAAGTGCGGTTGTATGGGTCACGCCGGCCCCTCAGACCAGCTTGCTCAGGTCCTCAGCGGCGCGGCGCATGTCCAGGAAGACCAGCCCAAGCTTGGCATCCTTGCGCGCCAGCACGGTCAGCACCGCTTCTTCGCCTACTGCGGACAGAAAGACATACCCGTTGGTGCCGCGGATGTAGACTTGCTCCAGCGCGCCGCGGCCCAGCTCGGAGGCGATGCGCTCGCCCAGGGAGAGCATGGCGGCGGACATGGCGGAGACGCGGTCCTCCTCGACGTCCGCCGGCAGGGCCGAGGCCATGATGAGACCATCCACGCTCACCACCGCGGAGGCCTCGATGTCGGGACTGCTGGCCTGCAGATCACGCAGGCGGCTCACCATCAGCTCAGTGCGAGACCGGGTCATCATGAGAGACTCCTTTCCTCACTCGCCTGCCGTTATATGCGATGGTAGGATTTCCCTGTCACACCGCCCATCATAGCACAATTATACGGATGCGTCAATCCCGACTTGGCGCCAATCAGACGCCGGCCTCCCCTCTCCGCACGCAGAGAGGGGAGGCCGGCGCGGAAGGAACGCAAGGGTGCCAGGGCTTTGGCGAATCACGGCGACCCGGATATACTATATCGTATGACCAAGGTGTATCTGGAAAGCCTCGGGTGCAAACTGAATCAGAGCGAGCTGGAGCGCATGGCGCGCCAGTTGCAGGACGCCGGCCATCTGCTGGTGGACAGCCCAGCCGAGGCCGATGTCTGCGTGCTGAATAGCTGCGCGGTCACGCATATCGCGGCCCGCAAGACGCGCCAGGCACTGCGGGGCATGCGCCGCGCCAACCCTCGCGCGCGCCTGGCGGTGGTGGGATGTTACGCCCAGTTGTGGCCGGCGGAGCTGTCGGCCATTGAGGGCGTCGAGGTCATCGGACACGCGGCCGCCAAGGAGGACATCGTTGCCGCGCTGGGTCTACCGGCAGAACCCATCCGGCCGGCCCGCCCGCCGGCGCGCCGGCGCACGCGCGCCTTCGTGAAAGTGCAGGATGGATGCAACAACCGCTGTACCTACTGCGTGGTGCGGCTGGCGCGCGGCCCGGAGCGCAGTCGGCCCCTGGACGATATCCTGCAGGAGGTGCGCGCCCTGGCCGGCGAGGGAGTGCAGGAGATTGTCCTCACCGGAGTGCATGTGGGCGCATATGGGCGCGACCTGGGGCTGAGTCTGGTGGATCTGGTGCGCGGCATCCTGGACGAGGTGGATATCGCCCGCCTGCGCCTCTCTTCCATCGAGCCGTGGCATCTGGAGGAGCGTTTCTTCGACCTGTGGCGGGACCCGCGGCTGTGCCGGCATCTGCACCTGCCCCTGCAGTCCGGCTGTGATGCCACCCTGCGGCGTATGGGCCGGCGCTACAGCACTGCCGAATTCGCCCGCCTGGTAGAAATGGCGCGGGAGCGCATCCCGGACGTGGCTATCACCACGGACGTCATGGTCGGCTTCCCCGGCGAGACGGACGAGGAATTCGCCCAGAGCCTGGCGTTTGTGGAACGCATGGGGTTCGCCCGCATCCACGTTTTCCGCTATTCGCCGCGGCCGGGCACGCCGGCGGCCTCGTTCCCCGGGCAGGTGCCGGCGGATGTCAGCGCGGCGCGCTCTGACGCCGTGATTGCCGTGGGGGAGGCGTCGTCCCAGGCCTTCCGCCGGCGCTTCCTCGGCCGGGTCATGTCCGTGCTGTGGGAGAACCGCGACCCGGAGAACGGCCTGTGGAGCGGCCTGACCGATACCTATATCCGCGTCTGGATGGCCAGCGACGAAGACCTGCACAACCGTCTGCTGGACGTGAAGTTAGTGGAGCTGTGCGGAGAGGGGATGCTGGGCCGGCCGGCGGCCGACCCAGCCGACGCGCCGGCTTCCACGGCCTCAATACCCTCGCCCAACCGCAATTGACAGCCGCCGCTTCTCCAATAGAATATGGGCGTCGCGCGGTAGGGCACACAACGGAGAGGAGGCGCCGTGAAATCCCATACCGAGTATCTCTGGTTCCATACCCGCCAGCGCCGCGAATATATCAACATCACGCCGCAGGTGGAGCGCATCGTGGCGGAGAGCGGTGTGCAGGAGGGGCTGGTGCTGGTCTCGGCGATGCACATTACCGCCGGCGTCTACGTCAATGACGCCGAGAGCGGCCTCATCCGCGACATTGATGAATGGCTGGAGAAGCTGGCGCCTTACCGCCCCGACTACCGCCACCACCAGACCGGCGAGGACAACGGCGACGCCCACCTCAAGAGCCTGCTCATCCACCACGAGGTCATCCTGCCCATCACCAACGGCCGGCTGGACCTGGGTCCCTGGCAGCAGGTGTACTACGCCGAGTTCGACGGCCAGCGCCGCAAACGGGTGGTGGTCAAGGTCATCGGCGAGTAGCGCCCCGCTCCAGGTCGCGCGCCGCCGGCAGGCCCCCCAGCCCTTCGGCGGCGAGCACCCCGCGCACGATCGCCTGCGCCACGGCCTCCGCCGCCAACGCCCCTACCAGGGTGACCGGCGCCCTTTTCCGGCCGGCAGAGAGGGCGAAGATCGTGTCGCCGTCGAACATGGTGTGCGCCGGCCGCACGCTCCGGGCAATACCGTCCTGGGCCATCTGGGCGACTTTATTGGCCTGCGCCTTGGTCAGGGCGGCATTGGTCGCCACGACGCCGATGACGGTGTTGCCGGCGAAGCCCATGGCCACCCGGCCGGTCAGCCCTTTCATGGCCTCCATGGAGCTGGCCAGCCTATCGCCCGAGGGGGAGCGCAGGCCGGCGATGACCTCTCCTGTGTCCGGGTCCACCACATCCCCCAGCGGGTTCACGGCTACAATGGCGCCCACCAGGACACCGCCGGCGCGGGCCAGCCCCAGCCCCAGGCCGCCCTTCATGGCGCGCCCCATGCCGAACAGCTTGCCGACCGTAGCGCCAGCGCCGGCGCCGACATTCCCCTCGCGTGTTTCGTCCGAGGAGGCGGCCTGCGCCGCGGCATAGCCCATGGCCGCGTCGGGGCGCGTCTTCGGGTCGCCGATGGCCAGGTCATAGAGCACGGCCGCCGGCACAATGGGCACCCGCGCCGCCCCCGTCTCGTACCCGATGCCCTGCTCCTCCAGGTAGCGCATCACCCCACAGGCGGCGTCCAGGCCGAAAGCACTGCCTCCGGTCAGGACCACCGCATGCACTTTCTCCACCAGATTCTCGGCGCGCAGTAAATCGGTCTCGCGGGTGCCGGGGGCGGACCCCCGCACGTCCACCCCACCCACGGCGCCGGCGCGGCACAGCACCACGGTACAGCCGGTGATGCCCGCCAGGTCCGTGGCATGTCCCACCTCGATGCCCGGGACCGCCGTAATGCCAAAGGGCGCTGACCTGGCCATCTCATTCCCTCCTTGGGGCGGAAGCCCGCAGTTGATCGCGCACGAAATCCCAGATGCGGTGCGCCACCTCCTCCTTGGTCATCAGCGGCAGGGGCTGACTGCCGGCGGCGCTGATCAGAATGACGCGGTTGGTATCGGTGCCAAAGCCGCTGTCCGGCGCAGTGACATCGTTGGCGACGATGAGGTCCAGCCCCTTGCGCAGGAGCTTCTCGCGGGCATATTCCTCCACCTGCTGGGTCTCGGCGGCAAAGCCGACCAGCACCGCCGGCGCGCCCCATTCCGCCCGCCGGCGCGCCACCTCCCCCAGGATGTCCGGCGTGCGCTCCAGCTCCAGCACCAGCTCGCCGGCGGTCTTCTTGATCTTCTGCTCCTGGCGCACCTTGGGCCGATAGTCCGCCACAGCCGCCGACATCACCAGCGCGTCGCACTGCGGCGCCCACTGCATCACCGCCTCGTACATCTCCTGCGCCGACTCCACCATCACCCGCTCCACGCCCCGAGGGCACTCCAGCCACGTAGGGCCGCTCACCAGCACCACCTGGCCGCCGCGATCGCGCGCCGCTGTCGCCAGGGCATAGCCCATTTTGCCCGTGGAACGGTTGCCGATGAAGCGCACCGGGTCCAGGGACTCGCGCGTGCCGCCGGCCGTGACCAGCAGACGCCGGCCGGCCAGGTCGCCCTGCAGTCCGATGATGCGCCGCGCCTCGTCGAGGATCTCGGCCGGCTCGACCATGCGGCCCGGCCCATATCCGCCGGAGGCCAGCCGGCCCTCCGCCGGCCCGATGACATACATGCCGCGCTCCCGCAGGAGCGCCATATTGGCCTGGGTGGCGGGGTTCTGCCACATATGCGTTTCCATGGCCGGCGCCAGCAGGATGGGACAGCGCGCCGCCAGCGCGGTGGTGGTCAGGAGGTTATCCGCAATGCCGTGCGCCAGCTTGGCGATGGTGTTGGCGGTTGCCGGCGCGATAATCATCAAATCGGCCGCCTGCCCCAGCGCCACATGGCTGATGGCGGCGTCCTCGCGCAGGGCGAACATCTCCACCAGCACCGGCCGGCCGGTCAGGGCCTGGAAGGTCAGGGGAGCCACGAACTCCACCGCCGCCGGCGTCATGATGACATCCACCTGGGCGCCGGCCTTGACCAGCCGGCTGGCCAGGTCCGCCGCCTTATAGGCCGCAATCCCTCCGCTCACGCCCAGCACAATGCGTTTGCCCTGCAGGTTCATCCCGTCCCCTCACTTCCTGGCTGTTTCTTTCTGATTCAGCTCCCAGATGAGGCGCAGGCCATCCAGCGTCAGCCAGGGGTCAACCGCATCGAAGACCCTGGTGGCCGCCGCCAGCCGGGAGGCCAGTCCGCCGGTCGCGATGGTGCGCATGGCCGGCCCCAATTCCTGCCGGAAGCGCTCCACCATCCCCTCTACCAGGCCAATGTAGCCCATAAAGACGCCGGAACGCATGCTCTCCACCGTGTTGGTGCCGATGATCTTGGGGGGCTGGGAGAGGTCAATGCGCGGGAGCTGGGCGGTGCGCATGACCAGCGCCTCCAAGGCGGTCTCCAGCCCGGGCGCGATGGCACCGCCCAGGTAATCCCCCTCCTCCGAGATGGCATCGAACGTGGTGGCCGTGCCGAAATCCACGATGCACGCCGGCCCGCCGTACTTGCGGAAGCCGGCCGCGGCGTTGACAATGCGGTCCGCCCCCACCTCGCGCGGATTATCGACGCGGATGCGCACGCCCGTGCGCACGCCGGCGGAGACCACCAGCGGCGCCCGCTGGAAATAGCGCTCGAACATCTCGCCGAAGATGCCGGTCAGCGGCGGAACCACACTGCACATGCAGATGCCCTCGATGTCCGCCGGCCGTTTGCCGGCCAGGCCCAGCATCTGGAGCAGGAGCAGACCGTATTCGTCGGGCATGCGGTGATGGTCCGTCATAATGCGCCAATGCGCGGTCAGTGCCGGCCCTTCATACACCCCCAGCACAATGTTGGTATTGCCGATGTCCACACAGAGCAAAGCCATATGCCTCCCTCCTTGGCATTCCACCCTCACAGCCGGGCATGCCGGCGCCGCGCCAGCCCCTTCCAGGCCGATACCACTGCCACCACGATGATGACCGCCACCACGATCTCCGGCAGGCCGTGAGTGATGCCCACGGTCAGCGCGACGCCCGGGGCCATATACCCCCGCCATACGGCCATGCCCAGCACGAGCACTGTATTGGTCAGCGTGCCCACCGCCGCAGACACGACCAGCGCCAGGTACTCGTTCAGCCGGCGCAGGGCAACGTACGCCAGCCAGGCCGTGATGCCGATGAAGATGCGCGGCAGGATGGCCACAAAGGGGTCCTTGAACATGGGGATGGTGGCCTGAAAGAAGCTGAAGATGCCGAAGACCAGGCCGATCACCCCGCCGACCGCCGGCCCTTCCATAATACCGCCGAGGATGGCCGGCACATGCATGATGGTGGCATTGCCGGCCGGCGTCGGCACCGGGATAAAGCCCAACCGCGTCGCCCCGAGCAAAATGGCGATGGCCGCCAGCACGCCGGCGGTGACCACCCGCCGCACCAATTTGTCCGTCCCGTTCATGCGCGCACCTCCTGACAGGGTTAGAATGGGAAGCTCTTGCGGAACCAGATAAAGCCGACAGCCAGCAGGGCGCAGATGAGGATGGCAATGCCATCCGCCCATCCCATGCGAAGCTGGACCAGCCGCGTGCGGCCCCGGCCGCCGGCGTAACAGCGCGCCTCCATCGCAACGATCAACTCCTCGGCGCGTCGGAACGCATCCAGGAACAGCGGCACGATGAGCACCAGCATGGCGCGCGCCGTGCGCCAGAAGCGCCAGCGGCCGCCGGCGCCGATGTCCGCCCCGCGCGAGGCCTGCGCCTTGGCCAGCGTCTCCAACTGCTCCGCCAGGATGGGGACAAAGCGCAGGGCGAGGATAAAGATGAGGGAAATCTCCTGCGCCGGCACCCCCAGCCGGCCAAAGGGCTTCAGCATGTCCTCCAGCCCGTAGGCCAGATGGGCCAGCGGCGTCGTGTTGGTCAGGATGCTGGCCAGGATCATCAGGTCCACGAAGCGCGCCAGCGATACCAGCACCAACTGCAGGCCACTGCTGGTGATGAAGATAGGCCCCCAACGCAGAAAGGTGATAACCGGCAGTCTGCTGGTGACGGATGGGTTGCCGTAAAAGGCCAACTGCATCAGCGACAGTGCGATGATAAAGGGGAGCGCCGGCCGCACCCCGCTCAGCACATAGCGGAGCGAGATGCCGGCCGCACGGATCAGCCCCAGGCACAGCGCCAGCAGGAGGATATTGGCCAGATACGACGTGTTCACCGTCAGCGCCAGCGACAGCAAAAGCACCACCGTGATCTTGGCGCGCGGGTCCATGCGGTGCACGAACGAATCGCCCGGCAGATACTGCCCGATGGTGATATGCCTCAGGAGCGCAAAATCCTGCATAGCTCCTCCACCGTCTCCTCCAATCGGATAGCGTACGGGTCCACGTCATAGCCTCGCCGGCGCAGTTCTCCCAACACCCAACTGGTGACCGGCTGGCCCAACCCGAGGGAGTTCAGCAGGTCGGTGTGGGCAAAGACCTCCGCCGGCGTGCCCTCATCCACCATGCGTCCCTCCGCCATGACATAGACCCGGCCGGCCAGGGCCGCGATCTCCTCCATGTCGGAGGAGACCACGATGACCGTCATACCCTCGTCGGCGTTCAGCCGGCGCACCTGCTCCTGCCATTCCTCGCGCGTCAGCGGGTCCAGCCCGGCCGAGGCCTCGTCCAGGATGAGCACGCGCGGGCGCAGGGCCAGCACGCCGGCGATGGCAACCTTGCGGCGCTCCCCACCGCTGAGGGCCGCGGTGGGGCGGTCCACGAATGTATCGAAGTCCAGGCCGACGACCCGCATGGCCCATTCCACGCGCCGGCGGATCTCCGCGCGGGACATCCCCAACTGCCGCGGGCCGAAAGCGATGTCATCGCCCACCAGGGTCTCGAAAAGCTGGCGCTCCGGATGCTGGAAGACGATGCCCACCATCTGGCGCAGGCGGCGCAGGTCCACGGTGGGGTCGGCCAGGTCCTGCCCATCCACGATGACGTGGCCGGGTTCCGTCGGGCGCAGGAGGCCGTTGCAGTGCTGGAGCAGGGTGGATTTGCCGGCGCCGGCAGGGCCGATGAGGCCGACGATCTCGCCGGCATACACCTCCATGGACGCGCCGCGCAGGGCCACCGCCTGCAGGGGCGTGCCGGGGAGATAGGTGTAGTGCAGATCGCGAATCGCAATAAGCGGTTCGGTCATGGCCGCCCTCCCGCCGGCAGGGGCACCGCGTGGGCATGTACCGCCTCGACCAGCGCCTCGCGCGTCAGCGGCAGAGGAGAGAACGCCACCCCACTGCGAGCCTGGACCGCCTCGGCCAACTGCGCCGGCGTCGGGGGTACCAGCCGCAGTTCGCGCAGGCGCTCCCGCTGGGAAAAGACCTCCTGCGGCGAGCCTTCCAGCGCGATCTTCCCGCCGGCCAGCACGATGATGCGTTCGGCCAGGGCGGCCTCCTCCATAAAGTGCGTGATGGCGATGATGGTCGTGCCGGCGGTATGCAGTCGCCGCACCACCTGGAGCACCTCGGCGCGGCTGGCCGGGTCCAGCATGCTGGTAGCCTCGTCGAGCACCAGGCAGGCCGGCTCCATGGCCAGGACGCCGGCGATGGCGACCCGCTGACGCTGGCCGCCGGAGAGCAAATGGGGTGGGCGGTGGCGCAGTTCCCACAAACCGACGGCCTGCAGGGCCTTTTCCACGCGCTGGGCCAGCGCCGGCTGGGGCACCCCCAGGTTCTCCGGCCCAAAGGCCACGTCCTCTTCCACCAATGTGCCCACAATCTGATTATCCGGGTCCTGGAAAACCATGCCGACGATGCGGCGGATGTCCAGGGTGTGACGGGGATCGGAAGTGTCCATGTCCTGGACGTACACCTTGCCGCGAGTCGGCAGGAGGAGCGCGTTGAAATGGCGGGCCAGGGTGGATTTGCCCGAGCCGTTATGGCCGACGATGGCGACGTACTCGCCGCGGCGGATGGTCAGGGAGATGCCGTTCAGCGCCGGCACAGCGTCCGGCTCGCCGGCGCGGTAGGCGAAATGCAGGTCTTCCACACGAATCAGGATGTCATCCATGCCCAGGCCCCCAGCGCAACAAAAAAGCCCACAGCACACGACTGTGGGCGCCTTTCCGGCATCTCACTGGATATGGCGTCGTCTCGGTCGCGTGCCGATCCAAGCGACTGCTGGTACAGAGTCATGATCAACGGCTCACTGCCGGCGCCTCGCCGGTCAGCGGCACCATTTCGATGCAGGGTTATTATACCACCGCCGAGGATTTTCGCAAAAAGCGTTACGCGCATGGAACTGTCCAATGGCCTTCGTGGACCGCCGCTCACAAGCCCCGCGCCGGCATATGCAGACCTTACACCTTATCCTGAGGTTCTCCGCCGGCGGCGGAGCGCATCGCATCGCTGGATCATGCGGTGGTTTGTCATGCCCTGAGGATGTGTTATAATTGTTATCAATCAATACGATAAGGATATCCCTCATGCGCTTCGCGGTGCTGATTTGTGCGGTATGCCTGGCCCTGATGGTGGGATGCGCTGCGGTGGAAACGCCGGCCGAGGGCACCCCCCTAGCGGACATCCCTGCGGTCACGACCACG
>JAPWUQ010000142.1 GCA_028275445.1 Anaerolineae bacterium
CGCCAGGGCGAGCGGGTGCTGGCCGCCGGCACCGTCCTGCGGCCCCAGGAGATCGGCGTGCTGGCCTCTCTCGGCCGGCCGACCGTCAAAGTGCACCGCCGGCCGCGGGTGGCGATCTTGGCGACCGGCGACGAGCTGGTGGATATTACCCAGCCGCTGGCGCCGGGCAAGATCCGCAATTCCAACGAGTATTCCAATGCGGCGTTGGTGCTGAAGTACGGCGGCATCCCCATCCGGCTGGGCATTGCGCGGGACAACGTGGCGGATTTGACCGCCAAAATCCGCGCCGGCCTGGACCAGCAGGTGGACCTCTTCATCACCTCCGCCGGCGTTTCGGTCGGTGACTATGATGTCGTCAAGGATGTGCTGAATACGCTGGGCCGCATCAACTTCTGGCAGGTGCGCATGAAGCCTGGCAAACCGCTGGCGGTGGGGCTGATTGACGGCGTGCCGCTGATCGGCCTGCCCGGCAATCCCGTCTCCGCCATGGTGTCGTTCGAACAGTTTGTGCGGCCGGCCATGCGCGTCATGCAGGGCCGCCGGGCATGGCGCAAACAGCGCATCCAGGTGGTGTTGGACGAGGACATCAAGAACACCAGCGGCCGGCGGCATTTCATCCGCGCTATCGTCACCAAGCAGGGTGACCAGTACTTCGCCCGCACGACGGGCGACCAAGGCTCTGGCATCCTGACCTCCATGGTCAAGGCCAACGCCCTGCTCATCATCCCCGAGGACCAGCGGCTCGCCCGCAAGGGAGAACTGGTCACCGCGGAAATGTTGGATTGGCCGGAAGTCGAATGAGGAGGGAAAGGATGAAGGCGGAAGAGTTTCTGCAGAAGAGCCGTCCCTTTCTGGAGTGGCTGGTGGAGTGGTACGAGAATCTGCCGGCGCTGTCCCTTGCGGAGATAGACCCGGCGGCGACGATGGTGCTTTCCGTGGACCTCATCCGGGGCTTCTGCACGGAGGGGCCGCTGGCCAGCCCGCGCGTGCAGGGCATTGTGCCAGCGGTGGTGCGCCTGTTCCAGATGCTCTATGACCACGGCGTGCGGCACTTCGTCCTCACCCAGGACACCCATTCCCAGCAGACGCCGGAGTTCGAGGCCTTTGGCCGGCACTGCCTGGCCGGCACGACGGAGAGCGAGACCATCCCCGAACTGCTCGCCCTGCCCTTCTCCGACCAGTTCGTCATTTTCCCGAAGAACTCCTTGAGCAGTATGCTGGGGACGGGCCTGCCGGCCTGGCTGGAGGCGCATCCCGAGGTCAAGCAGTTCGTCATCGTGGGGGACTGCACCGACCTGTGCATCTACACCGCCGCCATGGACCTGCGCCTGCGCGCCAACGCCTTCAATATCCCGGGGGTGCAGGTCATCGTGCCGGCGGACTGCGTGCAGACCTATGACCTGCCGGTGGAAACAGCGCGCCAGTTGGGCATCATGCCGCACGACGGCGATTTTCTGCACTTGATCTTCCTGTACATGATGGCGCTGAACGGCGTCAAAGTCGTTGCCCAGGTGGTGCCATGAGCCAGGCGGATGCGGTTCCCATCGTTTCTATCGTCGGCAAGTCGGACGTGGGCAAGACCACACTCATGGAAAAGCTTATCCGCGAGCTGAAGGCGCGCGGCTACCGGGTCGCCACGATCAAGCATCACGTGCACTGGTTCGAGATTGACCAGCCGGGCAAGGATACCTGGCGGCATGCGCAGGCCGGCAGTGACGTGGTGGTCATCGCCGCGCCCAACCGCATCGCCCTGGTCGAACGCCTGGAGCGCGAGCTGAGCATTGACGAGATTGCAGGGCGGATAGGAAAAGTTGACATTATCCTCACAGAAGGATATAAACGTGGCGATAAACCCAAGATTGAGGTTTCCCGCCGGGAGCGCGGCCGAGAGCTGTTATGCACCGAGGACGAACTGCTGGCGCTGGCGACGGATGAACCCTATCCGGAGCTGGCCGGCGTCCCACAGTTCCATCTCGACGATGCCGCCGGCATCGTGGACCTGCTGGAACAGCGCTTTTTACGCCGCCGGCCGGCGGGGAACGGATGATTTCCAGACTGTTCAGGAGAGAGACGTATGACCAGAGTGAAATGCCGACGCAGGGACTGTGCCTTCTGGGATGAGGGCGTGTGCAGTCGCGACCTGATCACCATCGACGAGGATGGCTGCCGCAACTTTGAGGAGATCGTGGACTTCCTGGAGGAAGAGGAAGAAATGGACTGGGACGTCGAGGAGGAGGAAGAGGAGGAGGAAGAAGAGGAACTCGACTACCTCGACGAGGAAGAGGACCTCTGGGAGGACGAGGAAGAGGATGAAGACGAAGGCCCCCGCGGCATGTACCGCAATTCCTGGGGGCTGTAAGAGGGCCGGCGGCCGGTAGCCCTGGCCGTCCATTGGCTTCTCAGGCGCGACAAGCCGGCATGCCATGCCGGCTTGTCGCGCGCGGTGCCCTCCTGATGCGGAGGCCGGCCTTTAGGATTTCCCCGTGCCGTGCAGATATTTCGCCAGTAAGGGCGCGAGCTTTTCCCGGGTCGCTTCGGGCACCTGATCCAGCGGCGTCACCAGCGCGGTGCGGAGCGCATCGCCGCAGGCGCAGGTGCGCGCCGGCCTTTCGGTATGGAGCCGGCGCACCAGCTCCCGCACCGCTCTCTGGGCCAGCTCCGCATTGCGCGCCAGCGTCTCGAACACCAGCTCCACGCAGACCGCCTCTTCCGTTTCATGCCAGCAGTCGTAATCGGTGACATGGGCCATGACGGCATAGCACATCTCCGCCTCGCGCGCCAACTGCGCCTCCGGGATGATGGTCATGCCGATGATGTCTACGCCCCATTGTCGGAAGATGATGGATTCCCCGCGCGAGGAAAAGCGAGGACCCTCGATGATGAGATAGATGCCGCCGCGATGGACGGTGCCGCCGGCGGCCTCCACCGCATCCGCGACCCAGCGGCTCATGTGCGGGCAGAACGGTTCGGCGAAGGAAATATGGGCCACCAGCCCCTCGCCGAAGAAGGAATACTCGCGCCGGCGGGTGCGGTCGAACACCTGGTCGGGGATGACGATGTCGCCGGGCTTGTAGGCCTCTTTCATGGAGCCGCAGGCGCTGATGGCGACGATCCGCTCCACCCCCAGCGATTTGAGCGCCCAAATATTGGCGCGGTAGGGCACCTCGCTCGGCAGGAGCCGATGTCCGCGTGCATGGCGCGCCAGGAAGGCGACGCGTTCTCCTTCCAGCGTGCCGATGCGGATGACGTCAGAGGGCCGGCCGAAAGGCGTGACGGGGTAATACTCCTCGATATCCTCCAGCCCGCTGAAATCGTACACCCCGGTGCCGCCAATGACGGCGATTTTCGGCGCTTCCATGTGCGTACCCCCTCCAAGGCATGCGTGAATATCCGTGCGGTGAAAAAGACAAGGCCGCTTGAGTGTCATCAAGCGGCCCAGGTGGAGATGGCGGGAATCGAACCCGCGTCCGAAGAATTCGGCCACGGACGGTTGTACAAGCTTCGTCAGTCGTTGGATCTCGCCTGAGGGCACCGGACTGACACGGGGCCATCAGGCCAGCCGATCGGTCTTAGGATGGAGGTATCGGCGTCCCCCCATCCGCACCTCGCCTGCTCTCACGCCCACTCCCGGCCCGACGAGGAGAGGTCGGGGTGGACGCAGTCACGCTCTCTGGTGACTGAGGCGTCTGCTCACCCTCGGATTAGGCAGCGAGAGCGACGCTCGCGGCCATCTTGGGGAACGCAAACGCCGGCTTTACAGTGTTTTTGGCACTTGTTTGTTTTGCTCTGGTTTAACGAGGAAGAGCACCTCGGCTTGCCATCCGTGACCAGCCTTCCCCGTCGAATCCATGCATCCCCATGACAGCATTTATATTATACCCGGTATGCGGGGAAAAAGCAAGATTTCGATTTGCCGCTCCAATACTTGACACCCGCTGTCAACTATAGTACAATAGCGGCACGATATGCAGGAGGGAGCTATGCTGCGGATCACGACCAAGGGACGATACGCCCTGCGGGCGATGCTGGATCTGGCAATGCATCAGCAGGATGCGCCGGTGACTCGCGAGGAGATCGCCGAGCGGCAGGAACTGCCGGCCACCTATCTGGCCCAGCTCTTCTCGGCGTTGACCAAAGCCGGCCTGGTGGAAAGCGTGCGCGGCCCGGGCGGTGGATATGTATTAACCCGTCCGGCGGACCAGATCACCGCCGGCGAAATCCTGCGCGCCGTCGAAGGCCCGATTTCCCTGACCGCCTGTGTGGTGGACGAGGAAGTGTGCGGCCGTGCCGGCCGCTGTTCCCTCCGCAAGCTGTATGAAGGGCTTAGCGACGCCATCACCCATTATCTGGACACCATCACGCTGGCCGATATCGGCGCCGGCAATATTCCCCATGAGTTCGCGGCCCCGGCGGCAGAGAAGCCGGCGGAATCTCTCCGAGAATCATAAGCTCCCTGACGGTTGATTTGGTCAATGAACTGGCTACAGCGCATTCGGGAAGATATTGACGTTGCCTTCCAGCGAGACCCTGCCGCGCGCACCCGCGCGGAGGTACTGCTCACGTATCCGGGCCTGCATGCCATCTGGCTCCACCGCATCGCCCACTGGCTGTGGCGGCGCCGGCGCTTTCTGCTGGCGCGCCTGGTATCCCATATCAACCGCTTCATCACGGGCATCGAGATTCACCCTGGCGCGAAAATCGGCCGGCGGGTCTTCATCGACCACGGCATGGGCATCGTCATCGGCGAGACGGCCGAGATCGGGGATGATGTGCTCCTGTATCAGGGCGTCGTGCTGGGCGGCACCAGCCTGGAGAAGACCAAGCGCCATCCCACGGTCAAGAACGGCGTGGTCATCGGCGCCGGCGCTATCGTCTTGGGCCCCATCACCATCGGCGAGAACGCCCGCATCGGCGCCGGCTCCGTCGTCATCAAGGACGTCCCGCCGGAGGCCACGGTGGTGGGGGTGCCGGCCAGGCTGGCCGGCCGGCGCGCGGACCAGGTGGATGCGCTGGAGCATGCCCGGCTCCCGGACCCGGTGGTCCGCGCGCTGAGCAAGGTGGTGGAGCGGGAGAACGAGCTGGAAGAGCGCATCCGCCATCTCGAACAGCGCATGGCAGAGCTTCATGCGCTCGCTGGCGTAGAGGCGCCGGCGGTCGCCTCCGGGGAGCAGACCCAGCAGGCGATATGGGATGCCCTGCAGGACGTCATAGATCCGGAAATGGGCGTCAGCGTGGTCGACCTGGGGCTGATTCGCGATGTGCGCCTGCAGAACGGGGATGTCCATATTGACATGATATTCACCAGCCCGGACTGCCCCTTTGCCGGCCAGCTTATCGAGCAGGTGCGGGGCGCGGCGCGCAGTGCCGCCGGCATCGAACGCGTGCATGTCCATATTCGCGATGAACCATGGTCGTGGCGACACGTGCGCCTGGACCTCTCCAACGGCACTGCCAACGGCCTGCTGGCCCGTCTGCTCAGCGAGAACGGCGAGGACCGGCCGGCTCCTCCGCCCCCCTCTCCAGGGGAAGCCGGCGGACGCACCTCCCCCTGACCAGCCCGGCGTGCCCGCGATAGGCTGGAGTTTCGTTACTGGCGCAGTTGACAATGCATTTCCGCCGGCGTATACTCATGCATGAGATTGCATAATTCACCACCTTCCCAGGGTACAGGACGCACTTCATGTCGAATCACGCCGTTCACCAGTCATCGCAACCGCGCAAACGCTTCATCTGGCTCACCATGGAGCCGGCGGACATCATCGAGCTGAAGCAGATTGTCCTGGACAACGATGCGGCCGGCGCCGAGGCCTTCTTCTTCCGCGTGATCCTGCCTCAGGTGCTCCGAAAGGCGGACCGCCTCGGCCTGACCAATGCATCCTCTTCCTCCACCCTCCCATCTGGAGACGCGTCCCATGGGCGTATATCTTGACAATGCCGCCACTAGCTGGCCCAAACCCGAGAGTGTCTACCGGGCCGTAGAGGACTTCATGCGCAACGTTGGTGCCACTCCCGGCCGGGGCGGCCACTGGCGTGAGGAACAGGCCCAGCGCATCGCCACCGAAGCGCGTCGGGCCATTGCCGGATTGGTGAACGCGCCGGCGCCGGAAGGGGTTATCTTCACCATGAACGCTACCCAGGCTATCAATATCGGCCTCAAAGGCCTTCTGCGGCCTGGCGACCATGTCATCACTTCTTCCATCGAACATAATGCCGTCTGGCGGCCGCTGAAGGCGCTGGAACGGCGCGGCGTCCTCCTTACCGCCATCCCCTGTGCGCCGGACGGTACCTTGGACCCGGAGGACGTGGCGCGCGCCATCCGTCGGGAAACGCGCTTGCTGGTGGTGACCCATGCCTCCAATGTGCTGGGAACGCTCCTGCCCATTGGTGAGCTGGGGAAGATCGCCCATCAGCACGGCATCTATTTCATGGTGGATGCGGCGCAGACCGCCGGCGCCTACCCCATTGACATGCAGGCCATGCACATTGACCTGTTGGCCTTCGCCGGCCATAAGGGCACCTATGGCCCGCATGGCACCGGCGCGCTGGTCCTGCGCCCCGATATTCACCTGGACACTATCATGGAAGGCGGCTCAGGCATCCACTCGGCGGACGAGGAGATGCCGGCGGAACTGCCCCTGCGGCTGGAACCCGGCTCGCAGAATGCCGCCGGCATCGCCGGCCTGCTGGCCGGCGTGCGCTTCGTCCTGGAAACCGGTGTGGAGCGCATTCGCCGGCATGAGATGGACTTGACGCGCCGCTTCATAGAGCGCATCGCCGACATTCCCGGCCTGCGCATTCTGGGGCCGGCGGACCTGTCCCAGCGCGTGGCAGTCATCTCCCTGACGGTCAAGGGCTATTTCCCGGACCAGTTGGCCGCTGTGCTGGACAAAGTCTTTGATGTGGCCACGCGCGCCGGCCTGCACTGCGCCCCGCAGGCCCACCGCACCGCCGGCACCCTGGAGGACGGCGCCCTGCGCTTCAGCCCGGGCTACTTCAACACCGAAGAGGATATTGACTTCGCCGCCCAGGCCCTGCACGAGGCATTGTGAACCCATGGCGAAGGAACAGATCGAGAAAACCCTGATACTGCTGGACGAGGATGAGGTCCGCGAAGTGCTGAAGTTGGCGGCAACCAAAGACCGCCAGGCCATTCTGCTCTTCATCACGAC
>JAPWUQ010000144.1 GCA_028275445.1 Anaerolineae bacterium
TACTGGGCAGATTACTGCCGCGAGAGCGTTGGCCGGCGGTATATGTGTGGCAGTATGTCTGCCAGGGGGAAGGATACCGGCAGTTTGCCCAAGAGTATCTGCGCAAGACGGGGCAGGCGCCGCTGGCGCCGGCGGTGCAGGCGTACCGCGCGGCGCGACTCCTTTTCCAGGCAATGGACGCAGTGGGGCCGGAGCTCACGCGCGACAAGGTTCGTCGGGCGCTGGAAGCCCTGGCGGAGGGAGAGGGCGCCTGGGGCATAGATTGGTGCGCCGGCGCGGGGGTGGAATGGGTGCCGCTGAGCGAGCTTCCATAAGGGGGATTACCATGCGTGTGCTGATGCTTTCCTGGGAATATCCGCCCCATGTGATCGGAGGGCTGGGCAAGCACGTGGCAGAGCTGTTGCCGGCACAGGCCGGCCTGGGGCTGGAGGTGCATCTGGTGACGCCGCGTCTGGCCGGCGGGGAACCGCAGGAGCGCATCGGGCCGGCGGTGGTGCATCGGGTGGAGCCGGCGCCCCAATCAGAGGCCAACTTTTATACCTATGCCTGGCAGACCAACCTCTTGTTGGAGGAACGCGCCAGCCGGCTGTGGTCGGAGCTGGGCGGCTTTGACATCATCCATGCCCACGATTGGCTGGTGGCCTTCTCTGCCTGCGCCCTGAAGCGCGTCTATCATACGCCGTTGGTGGCGACCATCCATGCCACCGAGCGGGGGCGGGGGCGCGGGGAACTGCACGGCGAGCAGTCGAGGGCCATCAATGACGTGGAATGGTGGCTGACCTATGAGGCCTGGCGCGTCATTTGCTGTAGCCAGTATATGGCGGAGGAGGTGCGCAGTTACTTCGGGACGCCGGCGGACAAGATTGACGTGATTCCCAACGGGGTGGACCCGACCCCATTCCAGCAGTGGGAGGGGGTTGACCTGTCCGCCTTCCGCGCCATGTACGCCCTGCCGGAGGAGAAGATCGTCTTTTACGTGGGGCGGATCGTGTATGAGAAGGGGGTGGAGACGCTGGTGCGCGCTGTGCCGCTGGTGTTGAAGGACTTTCCACAGGCCAAGTTTGTCATCGCCGGCACCGGCCCTCACCTGGAAACTGTGCAGAGGCTCGCCTGGGAGCTGGGGGTTGGGCCAAAGGTGCTCTTCGCCGGCCGCATCTCGGATGAGGACCGCAACCGCCTGTTCAAGGTGGCGGACTGCGCGGTCTTCCCCAGCCTGTATGAACCTTTCGGCATCGTCGCCCTGGAGGCCATGGCGGCCAAGTGCCCGGTGGTGGTCTCGGAAGTGGGGGGATTGAAAGAGGTGGTCCAGCACGCCGAGACGGGCATCACCGTCTATCCCGGTGATCCGAACTCGGTGGCCTGGGGCATTCTCCATACCCTTCAGCATCCGGAATGGACGCGCCTGCGGGTGGAGAATGCCTACCGCAAGGTGCTGGAGGAGTACAACTGGCCGCGCATCGCCGGCCTGACCATCGGCGTGTACCAACGCGTGGTAGAGGAACGCCGGCGGGTCACCGATTGGTGATGGGACATGGGCGGGGCGTCCCCCAGGACGCCCCGCCCTGCATTACATGATGGCACGATAGATCAAAGGCGGCGGCGTGACCGGCTCGTCCGACCAAGCATAGGCCGCCAGCATGCGCTCCCTCGCCATGGCGATATGTTCTGGGTGTGAGGCGTGGATGGTGAAAAGCGGACTGCCGGCTGTCACCCGGTCGCCGATTTTGGCGTGCAGGATGATGCCCACGGCATGGTCCACCGGGTCGCCCTTTTTGGCGCGGCCGGCGCCCAGCAGGGCAGAGGTCAGCCCCACTTCCATGGCATTCAGCTCCGCAATATAGCCGTCGCGCGGCGCAGGGACAGTCTCGATATACTGCGCTTTGGGCAGGCGGTCCGGTTCGTCCACATAGGCCGGGTCTCCGCCTTGGGCCACGATGAATTGGCGGAACTTCCGCAGGGCCGCGCCGTTGGCCAACACTTGTGCGGCTTTCTCCTGGCCTTCTGCGACGGCGGAGGTGATGCCGGCCAGCGTCAGCATGTGGCCGGCCAGGGTGATGACCAGGGTGCGGAAATCTTCCGGGCCGGCGCCGTGTAAGGTCTCCAGCGCCTCGCGCAGTTCGAGCGCATTTCCCACCGCCCTGCCCAGCGGCTGATGCATATCCGTCAGCACCGCGGCCATGCGCCGGCCCTGGCTCCTGCCGATGTCCACCATCAGCTCGGCCAGGGTGACCGCTTCCGCGAGGGTTTTCATGAAGGAGCCGTGGCCGACCTTGACGTCCAGCAGGATGGCGTCGGCGCCGCCGGCGAGCTTTTTGCTCATGATGGAGCTGGCGATGAGCGGGAGACTGCCGACCGTTGCGGTGGCATCGCGCAGGGCATAGAGCTTTCCGTCGGCCGGCGCGAGCTGAGCGGTCTGGCTGGCGACGACGAGGCCAATCTCGCGTGCCTGCCGGCGGAACTCCTCCGGCGTCAGGTCGGAGCGGAAACCGGGGATGGATTCCAGTTTATCCAGGGTACCGCCGGTATGGCCGAGGGCGCGGCCGGACATTTTGGCGACCGGCAGGCCGAGGGCGGAGACGGCCGGCGTCAGCGCCAGCGTCGTCTTGTCGCCGACGCCGCCGGTGGAGTGCTTGTCCACGGTGAAGGGAAGGATATCCTTGAAGGAGAGCATCTCGCCCGAGTGTGCCATGGCCATGGTCAGGGCGATGGTCTCCTGGGTGTTCATGCCGCGCAGATAGATGGCCATCAGGAGCGCGGCGGTCTGATAGTCGGGGATCTCTTCCTTGACATAACTCTGGATAAACCAGTGGATTTCCTCTGGGGAGAGTTCCAGCCCATCTCGTTTCTTGGCGATGATATCCACCGCGCGCATGGAAGTTGCCTCCTTTGGCAGGATTATGCGGTTCCGGTCGTCAATAATGGCGAAGTATGCGCCGGCCAGGCGGTATCCTCCATTATACCCGTTCCGTCTGGGGTGGCAATTCGATAGGCCGAAATAAAAAGGGGCGGTATCGTAACCGCCCCTCTAGGGTTATGCGGGTGGGGTATTACAGCTCGCTGAGCTTTTCCGCCTCGCCGGGGAGCATGGGGTAGACGTGCTCCGGGCCGGGGAAGGTGCCGTTGCGCACCTCTTCGGCGTACTGAGCAAAGGCCTTTTTCATCTCCTCGGCCAGGTTGGCGTACTTCTTGACGAACTTGGGGGTGAAGGCCTCAAAGATGCCCAGCAGGTCGGAGACGATGAGGAGCTGGCCGTCGCAGTGGGGGCCGGCGCCGATGCCGTACACCGGGATGCGGAGGCGCTCATGGATGAGCTTGGTTACCTCCGGGGCCACGGCCTCGACCAGCAGGGCGTGCGCGCCGGCCTCCTGGACGGCCAAAGCGTCCTGCAGCATGAGCTTGGCGGTCTCCAGGGTGCGCCCCTGGGCCTTGAACCCACCGAGCTGGCCGGAGGACTGCGGCGTCAGGCCGATGTGGCCGAAGACAACGATGCCGGCCTCGACGATGGCCTTGATCTTGTCCGCCACGCGCACACCGCCCTCGAGCTTGATGGCGTCGGCGCCGGCTTCTTTGAGGAAGCGGCCGGCGTTATAGACCGCGTCCGCCGTGGTGGTCTGATAGGACATGAACGGCATGTCCCCGATGACAAAGGTGTTGGGCGCCGCACGGCGCACCGCCTCGGTATGGCGGATGCACATTTCCATGGTTACCGGGATGGTGCTCGGGTAGCCGTAGACGCACATACCGAGCGAGTCGCCGACCAACAGCATGTCCACGCCGGCGGCCTCGGCGCAGGCGGCGGTGGGCGCGTCATAGGCGGTGATCCAGACCACTTTCTCGCCGCGCTTCTTCATTTCGTAGAAGTCGAGGATCGATTTTTTCTTGGGCATGGGAATTCCTCCTTGCATAATTAGGTGAGTTACGCATGCATCCAGGCCGGCACCTGATGCATCGTGGCCAGGCGGACCAGCTCGTGAACATCGGGTGCCGACTCGAAGTGCCAGACGAGGTCGACCAGGCGGTCAATGCGCTCGGGTTCGACGATATCCTTGAGGAGCCAGCGGAATTTGCGCTCGACCTCTTCCTCGGTCCAGCCGGCGAACTTGACGCCGGCGTCCGCCGGCGCGGAGCGCAGGACGCGGCCGTCTTTGAGGGTGATTTCGGCGATGGCGAAGAAGCCGCCCTTGGGATCGCCGGCCTCGGCGAGATGCTGTAGCTCGCTGAGTTCCGGCGACTCCTCCAGATCGATGCGCGAGGCCAATTCGCGCACCTTCGGGTCCTGGAGGCGGTATTCCAGGATCTGGCGCGGCCCCAGCTCGCCGTCCAGGAGATAGACGGCCAGCGGCCAGGCGGTGTTGAACTGCGCCTCTTCCGTCGTGGTGGGGAGCTTGTTGCCCAGACGAACGGTCTCATGCGGGCCGATGATCTTGATGCGGGCGATGTCGTCCACGGTGATGTGGTGCTCTTCCATGAGGCGTTTGGTGACGTTGATGGGCGGATGGCTCCAGGCACAGCAGGCGTACATTTTGAAGCCAACGCCATCTGTCATGATGTAATTCTCGCCCAGGTCGGCCACCCAATCGTAGTATTCCTCGAAGCCGAAGAGGCTTGGGATGCCGGTAAAGCCTCGGCGGGCCAGCAGGGCGGCGGTGATGCCGGTCATGGTGCCCCAGCCGATGCCGTGCTTCACCATGGTGGGATGGTCAATGTCGCGCATCATGGGCAGGTTGGGGGCATGGTATTCGGCGATGCCCAGGGCATGGTGGACTTGGGCGGGGGTCAGGCGAAGCAGGTGGCCGGCGATGGCGGCACAGGCCACCGAACCCCAGGAGCCGCAGGCTTGGTAAATTTCATGCGTGGCGTGCCAGATGCGGGCGGCGCGGTGCGCGATCTCGTAGCCAATGACCATGCCGGTGAGCAGGTCGGCGCCGCTGAGGTTGCGCGCCTCGCACAGGGCCAAGGAGGTGGGGAAGACCTGCACCCCGGGGTGTCCCTTGGTGTACCAGCCGCAGTCATCAATGTCGATCGCGTTGGCGGCGTAGCCGTTGGCGAAGGCGGCGCCGATGGCGGAGGCGCGCCGGCCGCGCCACAGGATGGTCGCTTCGGTGCCCGGCCACACATCCGCCGCAAAGCCGGCGGTAATGTCGGCGACGGCGGTCAAGGTGCCGGCCATGGTGGCGCCCAACACATCCAGCAGTGCCATGCGGGCCTTGCGCTGGGCGGCTTCCGGAATCTTGTCCCATGAAAGGGAGGTGATGAATCGAACGGCCAGCTCATTACCATTCAACTTTTGCGCGCACATTTTCGCCCCCTTTTCCAGTCCTCTGGATTACCTGATCCGACGCTGTACTTACAATCGGGCCAACGCCTGACGCATGCGTTCGATGCCCTCGCGGATCTGCTCCCAGGCGGTGGCGTATGAGATGCGCAGGAAGCCCTCTCCGCCGGGGCCGAAATCGGAGCCGGCCAGCAAGGCGACGCCGGCTTCCTCGAGCAGATAATCGGCAAGCTCGCGCGACGAGCGGCCGTAACTCCGCACATCGGGGAAGACATAGAACGCGCCTTTGGGCATGGCACAGCGCACACCCGGCAGGGTATTGAGCGCCGCCACGGTGAGATCACGCCGCTGGCGGAAGGACTCGCGCATCGCCTCGACGGTGGAGAAGTCGCCGCGCAGGGCGGCCACGCCGGCGGCCTGGGTGAAATCGGCGGTGCACCCGATGGTGTGCGTGGCCAGCAGTCCGACGCGCTCGGCCAGGGCCGGCGGCATAATGCCAAAGCCCAGGCGCCACCCGGTCATGGAGTAGGTCTTGGAGAAGCCGTCCACGATAATGGTACGCTCCCGCATGCCCGGCAGGGCGGCGATGGACGGCGCATCCCCTTCATACACGAGCTGGCAGTAAATCTCATCGGAGATGATCCAGGCGCCCACCCGCTGTACCTCCGCGGCGATCTGCTCCAGCACATGCAGGGGCGTGACGCCGCCGGTCGGGTTAGAGGGGGAATTCATGATGACCAGTTTGGTGCGGTGGCTGATCTTTTGGCGGAAGTCCTGCATGTCGAAGTTGTACAGCTCATCGGGGTCGAGGCGGACGGGGACTGGCACGCCGCCGGCCAGGCGGACGATGGCGGAGTAGGAGGGGAAGCCAGGGTCAGGGATGATGACCTCCTCGCCGGGTTCGACCAGGGCGAGGGCGGCGAAGTAGATCGCCGGCTTGGCGCCTGGTCCCACAATGACTTCCTCCGGGGAGAAGGTCATGCCGCGCCATTTGCCGGCGACCTCGGCGATGGCGGCGCGCAGGTCTGCAGTGCCGGCCGGCGGGGTGTAGCGGGTCCTGCCGGCCCGAATGGCCTGGATGCCGGCTTCGGCGATGTGTTCCGGGGTAGGGAAGTCCGGCTGGCCGATTTCGAGATGGATGATACTGCGTCCCTGTGCTTCCAGCGCCTTGGCGCGGGCCAGCACCGCATAAGCTCCTTCGGCTTTGAGAGGGCGGACACGTTCGGCGAAGTCCTCGAGGTTCATCGTACTGTCTCCTGTGGTGGCGTCAAGCTTCTCTCGACCGGTACAGTATACAGGAACATTGAGAAAGGTGCCAGGGCGGGTTGGTATACTGCCCTGCGTGCTTGATGTATCAGATTGCTTAAATCATATATCAAAACGGACAGCTTGGCAAATTGCCCGGTGCACGTTGTCGGGATGATGGTTATGCGCGGGCCGGCAGTTCCGCCATGGTGAGCGCCATGACGGCTTTCTGGACATGGAGGCGGTTTTCCGCGATATCATAGATGATAGAGCGCGGCCCGCTGGCGACCTCATCCGTGACCTCATGGCCGCGGTCCACCGGCATGGGATGGATGAACAGGGCGTTGTCGGTGCGGGCCATGCGGGGGGCATCGCAGATCCATTCCGAGAGGGCCAGTGAACGCTCTATCTCCCGCTGTTTCTGGAACTGGCCGGCCTCGTATGCTTGCGGGCTCATCCAGTTGCGGGAATAGACGACGTGCGCCCCGGTATAGCCGGCATAAGGGTCGTGGATGATGTCGAGGGAGCCGGCGGAAGCGAGACAGTTGTCCTCTGCCCAGGCGATGACCTCCGGGTCCAGGTCATAGCCCTCGGGATAGGCCAGGGTGATGTGCATCCCCATGCGGGAAGCCA
>JAPWUQ010000143.1 GCA_028275445.1 Anaerolineae bacterium
CCAGTCCTTCGGGGGAGGATGCGGCAGCGGCAAAGGGTTCGACGTATTGCCTGGACGGCGCCGCTGCCGCATTCCCCAACACCCAATCCTCCCGCCTCGCCGGACTTACCGCTTATCGAACGGCGTGGCCGGGTAGGCCAGGTCAGCGGACTTATGCTCGGGCGGCCACACCACCTCGATCTGGCCGTTCTGCCACTGCACCATGGGGTTCAGCACGATGCCGGTGCCGTCCTCGCGGAACTTGATGGGGCCGATCATGCTGTCCTTCAGGTCCGTGGCGGCCATGGCATCGCGGATGGCATCGCGGTCCAGGGTGCCGGCGCGCTGGATGGCATCCGCCACCACCTGGACGCAGGCGTAGGCGGGACCCACCAGCACATCGGGCGGCCGGCCGTAGGCTTCCTGATGCTTCTTGACCAGATCCGCCACGCCGGGCCACTTCATCTTGTAATGCCAGCCGGGGAAGATGGTCACGAAGTCACCCAACTTGCCCAGCGCCTCGCCCCAGGCCGGGTTCTCCGGCGCGCGGATGAGCAGCATGAACTTCGGCGTCCAGCCGATCTCGCTCATCTGCTTGACCATGGCGATGCCGTCCGGCTGGTTGGGCACGGCCAACAGGGTCTCGGCGCCGGCGGCCTTGGCGCGCAGGATCATGTCCGAGAAGTTCTCGGAACGCGGCGCATAGGTCTCATAATCCACGACCTCGTAGCCGTACTTGGCGGCGTTCTCCTTCCACAACCCGCCCAGCTCAATGCCCCAGTCGGTGGTCTCCTGGAAAATGGCCACCTTGAGAGGCCGCTGGCCCTCGGGAATGGTGGCGTTCAGGATCTTGAAGGTGTCCTCGGCCTGCGTCGGGGACTTGGGGAAGGGCGAGAACAGGTACTTGTAGCCCTGCTGATGGATCTTCCACAGGGCGAAGGACACGCCGCAGTAGGGAACCTTGTTCTTTTCGGCAATGGGCACCGTGGCCGCGTGCATGTCGCTGGCCGCGCCGCCCAGGTAAGCCACCACCTTTTGCTCGGTGTTCAAGGATTCGAGCTTGCTGACCGCCTTGGTGGGATCGGACTCATCGTCGTAAATGGTCAGGCGGATGGGGATCTTCTTGTCGAATTCCTTGACGTAGACACCGCCGGCGGCGTTGATGTCCTGCACCGCAAGCTCATAGCCGGCCTTCACCTGGACACCCAGGGAGCCGTACTTGCCGGTCAGCGGGATAGAGGCGCCGATCTCAATGGCTTCCGGCGCGGGCTTGGCCGGCGCTTGTGTAGGCGCTTGGGTAGGTGCCTGCGTGGGCGCCTGGGTCGGTGCCTGGGTAGGCGCTTTGGTCGGCGCCTGGGTGGGTGCCTGCGTGGGCGCCTGGGTCGGCGCCTCGGTCGGGGCCGCCGTGGGCGCCTGGGTGGCCGGCGCGCAGCTCGCCAACAGCATGCTCAGCGCCAGCACTACTGCGACAATCGCCGAAATCTTGATACGTGTTTGCATTACTTCCCTCCTTGAACGAACTGTTTTACGACTTGAGTTGCTCCTCGCCCAACGTGACAATAGATACCTGCAGGGTTGGGGTCCATCACGCCATTGCATCACCTCCTTTCCTCCTCGCTGAGGTTACTCGACGGCTGGCCGATCATGCACCATGTCGGACTCTGACATTGCCTTCTCTTCAGAAGGCGCCGGCGCCGCTCGACGGAAGAGCCGGCGCAGTCTGGACCAGATCTGGATCATGCCGCCTGGCAGGAAAAGGACCACCAGGATAAAGAGCGTGCCGAAGATGAAGGGATGCAGTTCGACGAAGCGCAGGGCCAGGATTTCCTTCACCAGCACGTAGAACACCGCGCCGATGATGGGGCCGATGACGGTGCCCGTGCCGCCAATATACGTGGCCATCACGGCGTCGAAGGTCCAGGTCGGGAAGAAGGGGAAGAAGAGGTAGTAGCCGGCGCTGTAGTAGGCGAAGACGCCGCCGGCCAGGCCGGCGAAAAAGGCGCTCAGGCACAAGGCCAGCAGTTTGTGCTGTAGGGCGCTGACGCCCAGCGATTCCGCCGCATTGGCCTCCTCGCGCACGGCCACCATCCCCAACCCCCAGCGCGAGCGCGACAGCCAGAAAACCACCAGCACGGTCAGCAGGGTCATGCCGAGCGCCACGTAATAGCGCGGCGCCAGGCTGTAGGTGGCCAGCGCCTCCGTCGGCAGGGAGGAGATCATCGGGAACAGGTTGCGGGTGGTGATGAACAGTATCTGCGCCATGGCCAATGTGCCGATGGCGAAGTACACCCCCCGCAGTTTGAAGCTCGGCGCACCGATGATCAGCGCGAAGGCCACCGGCACCAGCGCTCCCAAGATCATGCTGACGGAAAGGGGCCACCCTTTTGTCCAGAGGATGCGGCTGACCAGCGAGCCCAGGCCAAAGAAGGCGGCATGTCCCAGGTTGACCTGGCCGGCGATGCCCCCGATGATGTTCCAGCTCGAGGCCATCATCACATATATGTAGACCAGCACCAGCAGGTTGATGACACTTTCTTTCACGGTGATGGAGGGCACCACCGCCAGTGCCGCCGCGATGATAAGAGCGCTGACAACGAACGCGATATCCCTGCGGTTCACTGTATCAGCCCTCCTTCACCCCGAACAAGCCTTGGGGCCGCACTGCCAGCACCACCAGGAACAGGAGGAGCCCCACCACCTGCCGGTACGCGCCGCCGACGGCAAAGGCAGTCAGCGCCTGCGCCACGCCGAGGATGAGTCCACCCACAAAGGTGCCGATAATACTGCCCAACCCGCCCAGGGTCATGACCACCAGGCAGACCAACGTCCACTCAAGGCCCATGGAGGGAACGATGGAGTAGCCGACGCTTACCAGGGCGCCGGCCACGCCGGCGAACGCCGCACCGATGACGAATGCCACCAGGTAGACCCGATGCGTGTCAATGCCGATGATGGTCGCCTCTTCCCAATCTTCGACCGTGGCCCGGATCGCCTTGCCGAAGTACGAACGCTGGAGGAACTGCTGCAGGGCAATCACCAGCAGGAGAGCCACGACCATGCTCACCACCCGCACGATGGGGAAGCGGATATCGAAGAGGGTCCAGGACATACGGGAATAGGCGGTGGTGATACTGCGGTCATCGGCGGTCCACAGGCGCTGGGCCAGGTTCTGCAGGATCAGCGAGACGCCGAAACCGATCAGCATGGTGGTCTGGACCTTCTGCTCCTCGTCCATCTTGACGGTGCGGGAGAACAACAGCGAGTAGAGCACGATGCCAACCACCACCAGGGCGAGCGCGGCCAGTGGGAGGGATACGAATGGGTCGACGTGATATAAGTTGAAGAGCCAGAAGCTCACATATCCGCCCAGCATCAGCAGTTCGCCGTGAGCGACGTTCAGGAACTTCGTCACCCCGAAAACGAGGGAGAGGCCTACCGCGGCGAGGCCGTACAGCGCCCCCAGCAACAAGCCGAACACGATGTTCTGCACCAGGGTTTCGACCATAGAAACCCCTCCTTCCTTCCGTAGGATGATGGGTATGGGCCGGCATTAGCCCAGGTATGCCGAACGCACGAACTCAAAGGACAGCAGTTCTTCGGACGTACCCATGCCGACGATACGGCCGTTCTGGATGACGTAGGAGCGGTGGGCCAGCTCCAGGGCAGCGCGCACATTTTGCTCCACCAGCAAAATGGTCATGCCGGCCTGATTGATCTCCTTGATCTTGGCGAAAATGCGGTCCACCAGCAGGGGCGCCAGCCCAAAGGAAGGCTCATCCAGCATCAACAGCTTCGGCCGCGACATGAGGGCACGGGCGATGGCGAGCATCTGGCGTTCGCCGCCGCTGAGGGTGCCGGCGCGCTGGAACTTGCGCTCCTCCAGGCGGGGGAAGAGCTGATACATCTCCTCCAGGGTCTGCGCCATGTGCTTGCGGGCATGCGGCGCAAAGGCCCCCAGCTCCAGATTCTCCAGGACGGTCAGCCCGGTGAAGACGCGACCGCCCTCCGGCACCATGGCGATGCCCAGCTCTGCGGTTTTGTGCGCCGGCACCTTGCACAGGTTCTGCCCCTCGAAATAGATGGTCCCGCTCCACGGCCGGCGCAGTCCCATGATGGCCTTCAGCGTGGTGGTCTTGCCGGCGCCGTTCGGCCCGATCAGTGCCACCAGCTCTCCCTGGTTCACCTGGAACGAAACGTCCCAGAGAACCTGCAGGTCCTTGTATCCGACGTTGATATGCTCTACGTTAAGCATAGACCTTCCCCAGATAGACTTCTATGACATGCGGGTCATGGACAACGGCCTGGGGGGTGCCTTCCGCGATCTTTTCTCCCATGTTGAGCACGACGACGCGATCACATAGCCCCAGGATGGCCTTGACGATGTGCTCGACGACGATGAGGGTGACGTTCCAGCTCCGGATCTCGCGGATGAGATGCATGGCGTCATCCACCTCGGCCGGGTTCAGGCCGGCCATCATCTCATCCAGCAGTAACATCTTCGGCTTGGCCGCCAGTGCGCGCGCCAGCTCGACCTTTTTGCGCTGCATCAGGCTGAGGTCCTTGACCAGGGTGTGGGCCTTGTCCCCCATCCCCACGCGCTCCAGGAGCGCCAGCGCTTCTTCCTCCGCGGCTTTCATGGAAGAGGCCGGCTGTCGGCCGTACATCCTGCCCACCATGACGTTCTGCAGGGCGGTGATGTTAAGGAAGGGTTTGGTGAGCTGAAAGGTGCGGGCAATCCCGCGCCGGCAGATTTGGTGGCATGGGAGGTTGACGATGTTCTCGCCGTCGAACCAGATGGCGCCGGCGTTCGGCTTCAAACAGCCTGTGATGAGGTTGAGGAGGGTGGTTTTACCAGAGCCATTTGGCCCGATCAGACCCAGGATCTCCCCTTCCGCGACCTGAAAGCTGACGCCGGAAACGGCCTGCAGTCCTCCGAATGATTTCGACAGCCCCTCGACTTTGAGTAGTGGCATGGCTCCCTGTTCCTTTCTCCTGGGATTGGCCGGAAGCGGCTACAGCGTATCGGAGTTGCCGGCAGACGATGCGGCAGATTTTTCCGCCTGTTCCCCGTCCGATTCGACATAGATGATGGCGCTGACCGGACAATTCTGCTCGCAGTTGCCGCATTCGATGCACACCGCCGGATCAATGTAGGTTTTGCCCTCACCTTCCTGCGCGGCGCCGGTGGGACAACCGCCGATACACACACCGCATTGAATACATGCGTCGGTAACGACATACGGCATGGCAGTGCACTCCCAATCGCTGATTTAGAAACCCTATCTCCCCGAGTAAATGCCCTCCGGGTCGATCTCCTCCCGGATGAGGCGCACCTCTTCCGGGGTAGGCGGCTCGGTGAAGGGCACGTGGTCGGGCAGGATGGGCTGGAAGGACATCTCGGCCAGCACTTCTTCCAGGGTGGTGCCGGGATGGATGGAGAGCAGGCGCATGCGTTTGCTCTCCGGTTCGAAGTCGAAGATGGCTTTGTCGGTGATGACGCGGCTGGGTCCGCCGGCCAGGCCGGCCGCCTCGCGCTGGCCGGCGCCCCGGAGGTAGCCCGGGCTGGTGATGAACGAGACGGCCTGCTTGAGCTTGCGCGCCTCATGTCGTATGATGATAATGGTGCGGCGGGCGCTCGAAGCGAGGTCGTTCGCGCCGCCGCTCCCCACGAAGTGCCGGAACGCGCCGTTGGGATCGCCCAGCAGGGTGGTGTTCAGGTTGCCGTACATGTCTATTTCCAGGCCGCCCAGGAACCCCACGTCCATCACCCCGCGGTGCAGGACCGTGCCCAGGGCATCCACGAAACTGCTCATGATCTTGGCCCGATACCAGACCCGCGGGTCCGCCAGGCCCACGCCGGTGTGAATGGGCTCCGGGTCCACCACACCCAGCTCGAACAAGATGGTCAGGTTGGGGGCATGGGTGCGCTTGGCGAGGAAGGAGGCCACCACCGGCAGACCAATGCCCACGCCGACCACCTCGCCGTCCTTCAGCTCGCGGGCGCCGGCCACCGCCATCAGCTCAAAAAACGTATAGCCCTGTTGCGCTTGCATCTGGCCTCGTTCTCCTTCCACCATCAGTATCCCAGCACCGGATCCGCAATAAGCTTGCTCAACCGCTCCAATCCGCCGACCCGCTCCAGATACTCCCAGTGATCCTTCACGCCGTAGACATACTTGTCCAGGTATGCCTGGACCCCTTCGCGGGTCTGGGTCATCTGGGCGTATTCCTTAATGTAGTCCGCGTCGTAATCATAGGCCTGGTACACCGAGGTCGGATGGGCGCTGAAGGGCAGGTGTACCACGTGAGAGACACGGAAGCCTGGGATGCGGGTCAATTCGGGGTTGCGCCGGATCATTTCGGTCGACACCAGGCGCTCGGTGATGACGATGGTGCGGGCACTGGCCCTGACCTGCTCCTCATTGTCCCAGCGCGGACCGAAGATCCAGGCATTGCCCTCCTCGTCGGCGACCTGCACTTGTACAACCGCCACATCGGGGTGCAGGGGCTTCAGCACCAGCCACTTCTCGCCGGAGAAGGGGTCATCCACGAAGGCGATATCCTGGGGGGCGGTTTTATGGAGACGCTCCAGGATATCAGAGCCCCGCAGGGAGCGGATGGGGATAAAGGGGATGCCGAGGGCGCCGGCCAGATAGCGGAAGGCCACCGAGAGACTGCTGTACTCCTCGGCCGCCAGCGTCCCCTCCTCGATACCGCGGTTGACGCAGTTCAGCCGGCCGAAGCGGTCCAGCGAGCCGCCGCCGTAGATGATGCGGCGGATGACCCCCGCGCCGGCCAGCAGGTCCGCGTCCATCGCACCAACGCACTGCGAAATGGTCAGCCCGCGCTTGCCCTGGCGGATCAGCTCCCGGGCAAACGCCATGTTACAGCGGGTGATGGCAAAGCCCGAGAGGGCGACATGGGCGCCATCGGGGATTGAGGCAACGGCTTCCGCTAGTGTAGCCAGTTTACTGCTCATCTCCGCCCCCATCGCAGATCAGACATCCGCATCTCTGGGTTCAAACAACACCAGCAGGAGATTACAAACGCCGTCTTCCAGCTTGATCTCGGCGAGCTCCACCGGCCGGCGAAGCACCTGCTCGATCGCCAGGGCTACCAGATTGGCGGGGATGCAGGTGAATGGCTCCACATCCTTGGCCGCGAGCTTGCGCTC
>JAPWUQ010000145.1 GCA_028275445.1 Anaerolineae bacterium
CGCCTCGGCATCCGCCTCCTGGAACTGGGATTGTCCATCCTGCGGCGCATGGACTTCCGCCAAGAGGCCATCCCGCACATGCGCGAGATGGTGGACCGCTTTGGCGAGGTCTGCGACCTGGGTATCCTGGATGACGGCCAGGTATTGTACCTTGAGGTTTTCCCCTCTCGATTCCCCATTGCCGTCTCTGTGGCGACCGGCATGCGTCTGCCGGCACACTGCACGGCCAGCGGCAAGGCCATCCTGGCCTTCCTCCCGCCCGAGGAGGTAGATGCCCTCCTGCCAGACACCCTGCGCCGGTTCACAGAACACACCATCACTACCAAGGCGGCGCTCTTCCAGCAGTTGGAGGAAATCCGCCAGCGCGGCTGGGCCCTGGACGATGAGGAAATTGAAATCGGCGTGCGTGCGGTGGCCGCCCCCATCCGGGATATCAACGGCCGCGCGGTCGCATCCATTGGCATACCCGGCCCCGCCGGCCGCCTGAGCTACGAGCGCATTGAGGAAATGGCCGGCGCATTAATGGAAGCCGCTCGCGCCATCTCCGCCCGCCTTGGCTGGAACGGGCAGGCCGAGGCCCCTACGATCTGAACACTCCTACTTATGGCTCGTCGTCACCAACGACCGTGTTGCTCATCGGCCTCCTGCCGGCGGCCATCATCGCGGTGGGCATCCGACCAATCTATCGGAAGGCGGGAACGGTCTGAAGCACGAGGTTGACATTCCTGCCGAAACATTTACAATGTATATAGCCCTGGTCCTCGCAGGGGCCGCTTCCTGGGACACTCAGCACAAAGAGAGGTGCCGGCATGACCGTTATCGGCAGTATCCGGGATGTCGCCATCATCATCCTGGCCATCTTGTCCATCGTCATCGGCGTCCTGTTGATCATCCTGCTCGTCCAGCTTCAGCGGCTCATCAGGCTTCTGCGGGAAGAAATCCAACCCATTTTGAACTCCGCCAGCGAGACGGTGGGCACGGTGCGGGGCACCACGACCTTCATGAGCCGGCATCTCATCAAACCGCTGGTAGATCTCAGCAGTACTGCCGCCGGCATCCGGCGTGCCTTCCAGGTGCTCTCGGCCTGGCCCAAGGGCGCGGCGCATTCCCCCGGCGAGGATTCCACGGACAGTGCGTGAGGCTCGTTCGCGTGTCGATTCCTTATCTGAAAGAGGAGGGTATCCAATGGCAAGAGACGGCGGAGGCGAATTCCTGACGGGATTTTTGATCGGCGGATTGATCGGCGCCGGCCTGGCTCTCCTCTTTGCCCCACAGCCCGGCAAAGAGACCATTTCCCAACTGCGGCAAAAGGGCGAAGAGCTGAAACAGCGCTTCTCCGACCTCTCCCTGGATGAGGCCAAGGAGTTCATCACCCGCACGGTTCAGGAGGCCATCAAAGAGGGCAAAATTGCCGCCACCCGCACGAAAGAGGAGATGCTGGGACGACTCGAGCAGGCCGGCGGCGAGGAGGCGGAAGCCAGCTCCACCGGCGAGATTCAGATCGGCTGAACACTGTTTCTTCCCAATATCTTTATGTCAACCCAACCCGCCATGCTCTGATATGAGCATGGCGGGTTCATCTTGCCCCCAGCCGGCCCCTCAGCGCTCCCCGCACCACAGGAAGGAACGCGGGATGCTGTCAGCGCTGAGGAACTCGCCGCCGAATTCGTCTATCTTGCCCGGGGCATCGCGCCGGCAGTCAGCGCACTCCAGCACCGCGACGCTCCAGGTAAAGCGGTGCGTGCCCTGCCCGGCGCAGATCTCCCTCCCCCATCTCCAGCTTGTGTCCCAGGTCCACACCGCCGCCACGCCGCCGGCATCCTCCCGCCACAACCGTACCAGATAGCCCTGCTCCGCTGTCAGAAGACCGACCGCCGTCCAGTTGAGCAGGACATAACGCTCCCCCCGCAGGTCGGCCCCGTCCGCCGGCCACAACGGCAGAGGCGCCGGCAGGGGCGGCCCAGGAGTCGGCGTGGGAGTCGGCGCCAGGGTCGGGGTGCTGGTAGGAGTGGGCGGGCCCAGCGGTATGCGCAGAACCTGTCCGATTTGCAAAAGCTCCGGGTCAGCAATGTCATTGGCCCGCATGATGTCGCCGATGGGCACACCGAAGCGCGCCGCGATCTCCGACAGCGTATCGCCGGCCTGCACCTCGTAGATCGCAGTGTTTTCGGCCGGCGTCGGCGTGACTGCGCCGGCCGGAATGGTCAGCACCTGCCCCACCCGCAGGATATCATCCTCCTTCAGAGCGTTGGCCGCCAGCAGGTCGCGCAAGGGCACCCCAAAGCGCTTCGCCAGCCCGGTCAGCGTGTCGCCGGCCGCCACGGTATATGTCATGGCCTGGGATACAGCGACCGGGGTAGCCGATGGCGGCGCCGTCAGCGTGGGAGAGACTGTCGGGGTCGAGGTAACGTCCGCCGCGGCCGCCGGTGTGGGCATCGGGGTGAGCGTCGGCGCCAGGGCCAGCTCTGGCGCCGGCTCCCTCTTCCAGGGCTGCCAGATCATGAGCGCCAGCAGGATGAACGCCGCGACCAGCGCGATGCGCGCTCCCGGTGAAGTTCGCCTGCGGCGATACCCAGCGGACAGGTCAATCATCGCTCGCACCCGTTCCTGCCGTGCGCCGGCGCGCCGGCCAGAGGAGCCATCCCGCCGCCAGCAGGGAGACCAGGGAAATGCCTTTGCCGGCCAGCCGCACGGGCGTATCCCCGAAGCGCAGGCGCACCACATGCTCGCCGGCCGGCACCCGCAGGGCGATCAGGCCGTACGGATCGGTCGGCCATATCTCGACCGGTTCCCCATCCACCGTTGCCCGCCAGCCGGGGAAATAATAGGTGTAAAACTCCAGTGTCACCGGCGTCACGGCCCGCACCAGGACCTCCTCCGTGGCGCCGCCGTGATAGTGCATCTCGACGCTCCCCTGTCCTTCCAGGATGTGCGCCTTGGTCAGCGGCTCGCCGGCGAGGTACTGCGGCACCAGCGGGCTGGTCATAGGCTGTTCCTTCGTCCAGGCCATCATGCCCGTGCGGTCGGGCGGATACACCAGCTCAAACTCCACGACGGCGACATCCGCCTCGGCCCGTGCCGAGTAGGGTGTGTACTGCGGCAGGGTGTAGGCGAAACTGCCGGCCGCGACCGCCACCGCCAGCACCATGGCCGGCGAGATCGCCGGCCGGCCCTCCTCCCCATCCGCCGCCAGCGTGGCCCCCAGCAGAGAGAGCGTCACCGCGGTCAGGATCAACAGCCGCCAGGGAAACTGCACCAGCGCCGCCAGCGGGATCACTTTCCAGAGAGGGGCAGAGAAGGGCAGCATGAACAGGATGACGACACCCGAGGCCGCCAGGAAGAAGGTGCGCTCCGCGCGCCGGCGCGGCAGATGCCAGCGCAGGGTTACCGCGGCCATGCTCAGGAACAGGGGGAACAGCCCCAACTGGAACGGCATCTCGTCCGCCAGCCCTTCGCCGGCATAGCCGTAGCCCCAGAACGGAGAGAGCAGTTGGCCGGCGAAGACGAAATGCTTGTAGTAGCCGAAACTCCCCTGAATCCACTGCTCCTGGACGATATACCCGCGCTCCAGCAGGGCCGGCAGGAGGAAAAATCCGCTGACGCCAACCCCGAGCAGGCCGGCGGCCAGCGACAGCCCGGCCGAGCGCACCGCCCGTCCCCAGCCCGCTTTCATCCCCTGCCTGGCCAGGAGGAAGAGGACCCAGCCGGCCAGCAGAGGGGTAAAGACAAGCGCCGTGCCGTTGTGCGTGAGCAGGAGGCCGGCATAGGCCAGGCCGGCCAATGCCACCGGGCGTCTGCCTCCCCGCTCCACCACCTCCAGCATGGTCAGCAGAGTCAGCGGCAGAAAGATATAGGCGAACGATTCCGCCAGGTCACAACGCACGTAGACGTCCACCAGATGGTAAGGGACGTAAGTATAGAGCACGGCCGCCAGCAGGCCGGCGGAGCGCCCGAACAGCCGCCGGCCCAGGAAATACATGCTGACCGTGGAGAGGATGAACCCGACGAGATAGGTGAGCTTCACCGCCACGGTCAGGCCGGCGCCCAGGAGATGGAAGGCTTCCGCCGCGTAATACGCCAGCGGCGCGTAGAAGATGAAGAGCGGGTAACCGTATCCCAGCGCGAAATCGGTGGCCCAGCGGGGGATGAGATAGCCATCGCGCAGGGCCTTGTCGAAGGCGTGCAGGAAGAAGACCGTGTGCGGTGCATCATGCGCTTGGAAGAAATAGCCGGGTGCCAGGAGCGGCATCCAGGCGAAGGTGCTCAACGCCAGCGCCCACCACAGTTCCCGGTCCACGCGGTGAAGGAACGCCCAGACGCGCCGCATCTCAGCCGGCCCTCCCCCGCATCAGCCGCCAGCGAGCCAGCGCCGCCAGCGCCAGGCCGGCGAGGGTGACAGCGCTCAACGCCTGCCCGACGCGCCGCGGCGGCGTATCCTCAAAGCGCAGTAACAGCAAATGCCGGCCCTGCGGCACCGGCACCGTGATCAGCCCCTGCGGCCCGCTCGTGTAGATCGGCGCCTCAGCGATCACCTTCTCGGTCTGCTCATCGAGGATGTACGCCTTCCAGCCGGGGTAATAGAAGCGGTAAAAGCGCACCGACTGCTGGTCGTCCGCGGCCCAGACCCACACCTTTTCCGAGATGGAGGTCATGCCGCGCGCATCCACCGCCAGGATCTCGTTCTGCGGCACCCAACTGTAGTCCACCCGCGTGGTGATATCCTGCCCATTGACGAACAGGTCCGCCATGGGCGACCACTGCGGGATCTCCTTCGTCCAGATGGTGGAGCCGGTCATCTCATTGGCGGTGCGCTGGAAGCGCATCAGGCCGGCCAGCGACACCGGCCCCTCCTTCGGCTCGCGAATTTCCGCCCGCACATAGGGGTAGCTCCCCCAGATGACCAGCCCTGCCAGCAGGACCGCCGCAAGCTCTCGCGACCAAGGCCCTTTTTCCTCCGCCGGCTCCTCCGGCTCCGCCAGCACGGTGCCGGCCAGCACCGCCAACAGGGGCGCGGCCAGCGAGAAATAGCGCCAGGGGAACTGGGCATAGCGGGTGAACGACACGCGTTCCCAAACCGCCACCGCCGGCGGCAGGGCCATGAACACTGCCCCCACCAGCCCGACCCAGGCAAAGGCCCACAGCCGGCGGGCCTCAGGACTGCGCAGACGCCGCCAGATCAGCAGGGACAGGAACGCCAGTGCCAGCGGCGCGGCGCCCAATTGGAACCCCACCCCATCCTCCGGGCCGGCGCCGCTGACCCCGAAGCCCCAGAAGGGGGAGAAGAGCTGGAAGAAGTAGACGAAATCGTCATGATAGTCATAACTGCCGGCCAGCCACTGGTCCGCCCGCACATACCGGTTCTCCAGCACCGCCGGAATCCAGAAGATGGCGCTCAACCCCAGGCCGATGCATAACGCGATCAGGGGCGGGATGGCGCGGTGCAGGAGATGACCGCAGGCCGGCAGGATGGATTCCTTCGAGAAGCCGCGCAGGGGCTGTTCGTCGTTCAGCCGGCTGATGACCATCACGGCCAGGTACACCACCAGCAGAGGCGTAAAGAGCAGGGTGATGAGGTTACTGCTCAACATGAGCGCGGCATAGGCCAGGCCGGCGCCGGCCACGCTGGCAAAGCGCGGCCGCCAGACCGTCTCATGGAACCCCCACAATACCCAGGGGATGACGGCCAGCGCCACGGATTCCGCCAGCGCCGCCCGCACATACATGTCAAAGAGATGATACGGCACATACATGTAGGCAACCGCCGCCAGCAGGGCGCCCCGCCGGCCCAGCGGCCGGCGCAGGAAGCCGTACATCCCCAGCCCGGAGAGCATCAGCGCCAGCCCGAAGACCGCTTTGACCGCATCCTCAAACCCCAGCCCCAGCAGATGGAACCCTTCGCCGACGTAAAAAGCCAGCGGGGCGTAAATGTTGAAGAACGGATAGCCGTAGCCGAAGGCAAAGTCCGGCGACCAGCGCGGGTACAAAATGCCTTCCTGAATGGAGCGGTCGAACTCGAACAGGAAGTACACGCTGTGGCGCGCGTCGTGGGCGCCCCAGAAATAGCCGGGCAGTAACAACGGGCCGATGGCGAAGAGGCCGGCCAGCGCTACCAGAAGGATGGATATGTCAACCGCCAACCCGATGCGCCCGCGCCTCACGGCCCGACCTCCCCACACGGCCATGGAAGCGGATAGGCCGGCCGCGGGAATGCCAGCTCCACATGGTCCCCCTTCCCCACCGGCAGGCGCTCGCCCGTCCGCGCATCATAGAATCCCATGATGACGCGGTAGCCGGCCGGCGGCCCATCCTCCTTCATGTGAAAACCATACGTATCGGTGATAATCTCGCCGGGAACCCAGGTGCTGGTCGGGCGTTCGCCGCCGCGCGGCTGGATATCCTGCTGGCCCCAGATGGTGTTGCCGGCATCCAGCGCCTGCACGAACACGGTGTAGTCCTTGTCCAGCCAGTCGAGCGCCTGCCAAGTCACCGAAAGGGATATATCCCCGCCGGGCGCCAGTTCGCCGCGGAACGAATAGTCCAGCAGGGCGACGGCCTGGTCCCCCCACACCGCCAGCGGACGATCAGGGGGCTGTACCTCCGTCCACGCCGGCTGAAGATAGGGATACACCGCCAGCAGGGCGACCAGGACCAGGCCGGCCAGCCAGGGAATGCGCCCCAGCGCCGGCACCTCGCGCACTGCACTGCCGGCCAGCAGGGCCAGGGCCAGGCCGGCCAGCCCCAACAACTGCCAGGGATACGCCAGCAGGGCGTTCAGCCGCGAGATGCGCCAGAACGGCGCGCTGATGGGCAGGGTCAGCAGACAGCAGAGGATGACGCCGGCCAGCAGTATTCGCTTCGTGCGGCGGCGGTTGGCGTCCCCGGCTCCGACCAACAGGGAAAGGCCGGCCAGCGCCAGCGGCGCGATGCCGAGCTGAAAGGACATCTCATCCTTCCAGCCGGCGGAGCTGGGCACCGTGCTCCAGGCGGCGGAGAAAAGCTGATAGACGTACACGAAATGCTCGAAGAAGCGCTCCGTGCCGCCGGCCAGCAGGCCCCAGCCCCCCAGGGGAACGGCCGGCAGAAGGGGCAGAAGCACCAGCGGCCGGCGGTACCGCCACAACAGGGCGC
>JAPWUQ010000018.1 GCA_028275445.1 Anaerolineae bacterium
GCGCCGTCGGCCGGTCGTAAAGGCGCCGGCACAGCAGGTACACCGCCGGCACGGTCAGGGTGCCGAAGAGCACGAAGCAAATCTTGCTGGCCAGCTCCAGGTCGCGCACGGCCAGCCAGACCAACCCCGAGACGATGGGATAGCCCGGCGTGTAATGCAGTTCCGGCCGGCCGAAGAACTGATACCCCCCGCCGCTCATCAGCGTCCTGCCCAGCCAGAGATAGGCCCCCTCATCCCCCTGCAGGACATGATCCTGACGGGCGACGACCACCCGAACGGCCAGGGCCAAGAGCAGGACGCCGGCCAGCAGGAGATGTTCCGCAAGCACCGTTCGAACGAACCGCGCTGCCCCTTTCATCCTCCTACCTCAACCTGGGAAACTTCCCGGCCGGCTGGCGATTCAATCGCTCCGCCGGCGATACACGTACACGTCCGCCCATTCGGAGCCGTTGCGAAACTGACGAATGGAACGCACCAGCACATAGCGGCTGTCCAGCTCCTGCTTCAGCCGGCGTATCTGACCGTAATACGCCTCATCGTCCGGGAACTCATCCAGCGCGGCGATGAACCACAGCCGGCCGCCGGCCCCCAGCTTTTCCTCCACCGCCTCCAGCGTCGCCGGCACTGCCTCCGCCGCTCGCAGCCAGCGCTCGTTCCAGCCCAGGCAGTCAATCTCCTCCAGCCGGCGCATGGTCCATGGGAAGGCGATCTGCGGCTGGGAGCCGTGATAATAGATGTTAAAGGTCGTCGCCAGATAATCGGGCGCGATGAGGATCATGTCCGCCGGGCCGGCCTCCCGCTCCACCGCCTGCGCCACTTCCCGCATGGTGGACTTGAAGGTGAACTGCTGGCGCGGCAACTGTTGCAGAGAGAACAGCACCACCAGGACACCCAGCGGCACCGCCAGCCATGCCGGCCGCACGCCGGCCAGCCCCCTTCCCAACAGCAGGCACAGGGCGGGGAATGCCACCATCGTCACATAAGAGGGCACCTGCCCATAGGTGCGCAAGGAGACCAGCAGTCCCACCAGCAGTACACCGATCGAGGAGAAGACGACCCCTGCCAGCGCGCCGTCCGCCTTCGGCGAGATCGGTTGGGGTTTCGTCGGCCACATGCCCCAGGCCAGCAGGGCCAGCCAGAGCAGGAGCATCGGCCACGGCGCCAGCAGATCGCCGGCCAGCTGCCGGAGCTTTTCCGCCGGCGTCGGCACCGGCACGAACGGCAGTACCGCGATGATGGGGATCTGGCGCAGGAGGATGAGGAACCAGGGCAGATAGAGCAGGCCGACCACCCCCTGGCTGATGAGCCAGGGCACCAGCCGGCGGAGCGGCAGGCGCCGGCGCAGTCCCATCCACAGCACAAACCCGTTCTGGCAGGCCCACAGCAGAAGGCCCCAGTTATGGGTGTACAGCAGGGCCAGGGCGGCCAATGCGTAGCCGGCCCACCACCAGCCGCCGCGCTGCCAGGCCTCGATCAACAACCAGAGGCTCAGCAGGGCTAGCAGAGCCAGCAGGGAGTACATGCGCGCCGTCTGCGATACCGCCACATGCAGGGGGGCGACCGCTCCCCACAGCGCGGCTCCCAGGCCGGCCCACGGCCCGAACAGCCGGCGGCCCAGCAGGTACAGCGCAGGCACCAGCAGGATGCCGAAGAGGGCCGAGAGCAGGCGCACGCGGAACTCCCCCCAGCCGGCCAGGGGCATCCAGAAGTGCTGGAGCGCATAATAGAGCGGAGGATGGGCCTCGTGGAGAAGGGCCTGCACAATGCCGGCGGGAAACGCCTTCCGGGCGATAAAGAGGCACTGCGCCTCATCGCGCCAGAAGCCGTAGCGACCCAGCCCATGCAGGCGCAGCCAGGCGCCGGCGATGGTCAGCACTGCCGCGCCGGCCGGCATCCCCCACACGCTTACCCGCTTCAGCACAGCCGGCCTCCCCATCATCTTATGCCCTTTTGCGCCCCACTGCCGTCAGGATGAGACCGAACCAGACCGTGTCCACCGCCTCCACCTCCAGGTAGCGGGACATCAGCTCCCACAGGGAACGCCGCGTGAAGCGGCTGGGGTGGACGTCCCGGCTGTATGGCTTGCACGGCCCGCCGAAAAAGCGGTGCCAGGTGTTCTCGATGGCGATCCAGAACAGGCTCCCGCAGTTGGGGGTGGTGATGAGCGCCAGCCCGCCCGGCTTGAGCACCCGCTGAATCTCCACCAGCGGCCGCGCCGGCTCCCGGAAATGCTCGATGGCCTCGGTGAATATCACGGCGTCGAAGGCCGCCGGCGGGAAGGGGAGCTGGAACGCGTCGCCCACCAGGTAGCGCCGGCCATACTGTGAGACACAGAAGCGCACCGCCGGCTCCTCGATGTCCACCCCCACCACCACATAATCCCGCACCAGGTTATGGCTCACCCAGCCCGGGCCACAGCCCAGGTCCAGCACACGCCCGCCGGCCGGCACCCGTTCCCGCACCATGCGCTCCACGAAGAGGCGCTTGGAACGGTTGAAGCCGGCGCGCGGGAAGCGCTCTTGGTCCAGCATGTATTCCAGATAGTACTCGCTCACCGCGTCACCGCCTCCGGCGCGTCCTTCTCGGGATAACAGCGGAAGATCTCCTCGCGATAATGTCGGCTGACCACGTCATACAGCCGTTTGTGGAACTGGGGCGAGCGCAGGATGCCCCAGCGGTTGAGCAGGTACTTGGCCACCACCCACAGGGTCTCCAGCCCGTAGATCACGCTGGTCTTGAAATTGACCGAGGAGGCCTCTTCGAAATAGCGGGTGGGCACCGGGATCTCGGCGATGGTCATGCCGGCGAAGATGGCCTCGGCCAACACCTCCGTGTCGAAGACAAAGCTGTCCTTGTTCAGCAAGAAGGGCAGGGTCTCCAGCAGTTTGCGGTTGTACGCCCGGAAACCGGTATGGTATTCCGAGAGCCGCTTGCCGAAGGCCAGGTTCTCGATAAAGGTGAGGGCCTTGTTGGCGATATATTTCCAGATGGGCATACCGCCGGCCAGCGCCCCGCCGCCCAGCATGCGCGAGCCGAGCACCAGGTCCGCCTGGCCGGCGACGATGGGCGCGATCATCTGCGGTATCAGGCGCGAGTCATACTGGTAATCGGGGTGCAGCATCACCACGATGTCCGCCCCACTGCGCAGGGCCTCGATGTAACAGGTCTTCTGGTTGCCCCCGTAGCCCTTGTTCTGGAGGTGAATGACCACATCCAGCCCCAACTGGCGGGCGATCTCCACCGTCTCATCCTGGCTCACATCGTCCACCAGGATGATCTGGTCCACCACCTCATGGGGGATGTCGTTGTAGGTCTTTTCCAACGTTTTGGCGGCGTTGTACGCCGGCATCACCACCACCACTTTGAGCTTCTCGCCGTTCGGCCCCACCACCGGCATCGTCCATCACCCTCCTGTCGCTACCGAGTCAGTTCGCTGATACAACGTCACGTCGTCCATCGTCCACAGAGGAACGGCATGGGCCCGGATGTACGCCAAGGTGGCCGGCGCCCACTGCCGCTCCGCCCGCCGGTCAATCACCACGAAGCGCGCCTCGGCGAAGGCGCCCAACACAGCCTCCTGCGCCGGCCGCAGGTGAAAGATGGAAGTGGTCAGGTCCCCGTTGCCGTGCGGGTCTTTCGCCAGCCGGCGCCGCAGTTCCAGGATATCCCTCCATCCCATATCCGCCAGGCCCATGTTCTGATACAGCATGCCGCCGTAGCTGTCCGCCAGATAGGGCGCGCCGGCGGCCCTGGCCAGGGGCCGCGACGCCAGCATGCCGTACAGTGGGTCGGTCGCCAGCACCGCATCATCGGGCGCGGCATGGGCCTGCAGAAAGCGCGCCGCCTCGGCGAAGGCCGGCTTATGGAACCTCAGCCAGATGCGGGTGGCATCGAACTGTACGGCGAAATGGCCGAAAAAGATGCCCCACCCCGTGAACAGCGCCAGGGCCAGCGGCCCGACGGCCGCCAGCAGGCGCATATCGCGCTCCCGCAGTCTTTCCCCCACGCCGGCCAGCGTCCCGCCGGCCAGCAGTGCCAGCGGGATGGCCAACTGCGGGTAATAGGTGCCCCAATACGAGCGGCTGGCGATGATGAGAGCCATCACCCCGCCGGCCCATAGGACAACCGCCAGCCAGCCGGCAAGCTCCCGCCGGCGCCAGCTCGCCCACAGCGCGAGGGGCAGTCCCAGCCCCCACAGCCGCAGGGTCAGCCAGGAATAGGGATAGCCCCAGATCTCGTGCAGGCGCGCGGACACCGCGATCACCCCGTCCGGCGGCCGCACCATTTGAAAGACATATACCTGCTTCAGGAACTGCTCCGGGCAGAGCGCCAGGAAGGGGCCGGCCAGGAGCAGGCCGGCGGCGGTACCCGCACCCACCAGCGGCGGCAGGTCTGTCCAGCGCCGGCGGATAACGCTCATGCCGACCAGCAAAATGGGCACGATGGCGCCCGGGCTTTTGATCATGACGGCCGCGGCGCTGGCCGCGCCGGCCAGGACCAGCCAGCGCCGGCCGGCCGTCTCGCGGAGGGCCGCTTCCAGGTAGGCCCATACCGCCAGCGCCGAGAAGAGGTTCATCGGCGTCTCCAGCATGGCGCGGCGGTCCTGCCCGATGACGATGCCGTCTATGGCCAGCACCGCCGCCGCCAGCAGGCCGGCGGGCCGGCCCCCCAGCCGCCGGCCGATGGCATAGACCACCAGGATCGTCAGCAGTCCATAGGCCACGGTGGCGTAGCGCAGGGCCATAAAGCCCTCCAGACTGCCCCACGGCCGGTACAGCAGTCCCAGCACCGCCGCCATCAGGTATAATCCGCCGGGCGGCAGGGTGGCGAAGAAATCGCGGTAGGGGAGCTGTCCCTGCAGGAACAACTGCGCGCTGAAGGCATAGGCGCCCTCGTCGGTGTCCGGCGCATACAACACACCCACTGCCGGCGGCGTCAGCTCCCACAGCCGCACGTACCCGGCCGCCGCCAGGATCATCGCCAGCAATATGATGCTGATCCAATATTGCCCGCGTCCCGCCGGCCGCTCCCTCATACGTCCCGCTCCCCGGACGGCCGGAAGACCGCGATCTGTTCGGCCGGCAGGCTGGGGATATCCACGCGCCGGCAGATCTGCCAGGACGAAAGCCCTTTCTCCAGGGCATCCAGCTCGGCGCGCGTGGCCTCCAGTACCACACAGCCGCCCGGCCGCAGATGTCCTTGCGCCTGCTCCATGAAGCCCATCAGGAAGCCCATCCTGGAGCCCTGAAGCCAGCGGTCGAAGGCCCGCATCAACAGATCGGCGGTGCGGCGGTGCCGGCGCAGGAAGCTGGTGACCCAGCGGGTCAGCTCCGTCTCGCGCGGGTTCATGGGCGGGTTGAAGGCGATGACGTCAAACTCTCCCCGCACCGCCTGGAACAGATCGGAGCGGTACAGGCGCACCGGCACCTGGTTGCGCTGGATATTGGCGCCGGCCACCTGCAAAGCCCGCTCGCTGACATCGGTGGCTTCCACCTCCAGCCCGCGCTTCGCCAGATAGATGGCCACGTAGCCGGTCCCTGTGCCGACATCCAGCACCCGGCCGCCGGCCGGCGCCTCCTCCGCACACACCCGTGCCAGGATGCGCGTGTCCTCCTCCGCGCTGCACACCCCCATGGCGTTATGAATGACGATATCCTCCATACGGCTCACTTTTCCAGACGAAAGATGACGATGCGGGCATCCGCATCCTCGAGTTCCGCCAGCCGGCGCAGTCCCGGCATCTCCTGCACCTCCAACAGCGGCGCCAACTGCGGGCGCAGTTGCCGCGTCTCCCGCTCATCCAGCACGAAGTAATCGGCCCCATGGGCATAGGCATAGGCCAGGACATCCGGGATGGGAGCATTAGGGGTGGGGACCCATTCCGCGCCGGCGTGGAAGGCGACCGCCGGATAGCGCGACATGACCGTATCCCCGGGCTGGATATGTTCGGCCAGCCACAGGCCGGCGGCGCGGTGCGCCGGCCGGAACGAGCCCAGGCTGGTGGTAGCCGCCACGCGCGGGGTGATCCAGAGCGACACCACCGCCAACAGGGTCGCCAGTACAACGGACAGCGCCGTGTGCCACACCCTCTGCGCCGGCCCGCGAGGCCACCAGCCGGCCAGCGTCTCCCCCGCCCAGGCGCTCCAGCGCTCCACTCCGTGCGCCGTCCAGAGGACGAGCAGGGGCAGGACGGATCCGATGTAGCGCTCCTGCACGAAGAAGAAGATAAAGCCCAGCGCCGGCGCCCAGGAGGCCGCCAGCAACAGCTCCCCTTTCGCCCGGCGTTTGTCCCACGTGGCTCCGAACAGCCCCAGGGTCAGCAGGGGCACCAACCAGACGGGGAACATGCGCCAGGAGAAGAGGGTGGCCAGGAAATCGCGAGCGTTATGATACACCAGACGGGCAAACGCCATGGGGTCGGAACGGATATGCTCCAGCATGCTAAAGGAGACCATCGTCGGTGAGAAGAAGTAGACCTCGCCGCTGGCCGGGTCCAGCCCCCAGGTGGCCTGGTCAAAGCCGGCCACATCCCCATAGGCCAGGCTGATGCAGGTGATGTAGGTCATGCCGGCCTGCCCGCTGATCATCCAGCGGCCGGTCTGCAGGCGCAGGTACAGCCAGTACGGGAAGGCCAGCGCCAGGAAGATGCCGAACATGGCCAACAGGCGCGGCCAGACATCGCGCGCCCACAGCCGGCGCTCGCACAGCCGGATCAGCACCAGCATCCCCCCGACCGCGACGATATAGGCGATGCCCTCGCCCCGCGTCAGATAGGCCATGGCGAAAAGGGCGCCGGCGGCAAGGTGCGCGCCCCATCCCCCATCCCGCAGGGCGCGCAGCGCGGCGTACAGGCCGGCGTACGCTGTCAGGAAATAGAGCGGCTCCGTCATGGTGCCCCAGTACAGTTCTGCCGCCGTCAGCGCCGGATATACCGCCAGCAGGAGCGCCGCGATGATGGCCGTCCGCCGGCCGTACATCTCCCGCGCCAGCGCGTAGATGGGCAGGACCAACGCGGCGCCGAACAGGATGTAGCAGAGCCGGCTGGCCAGCTCCAGATTGTGCAGGACAAGGTACAGGCCGGCGATGACCAGCGGGTACAGCGGCGTCAGGTAGACATCAGGCCGGCCGCCGAAAAAGGTGTAGCCGCGGCCGGTGGCCAGGTTATAGCCGTCCCACAGGTAGAACGGCTCGTCGCCCCAGACCACGCGCGCTGGGCTGGCCAGGGCGGCGCGCAGGGCCAGCGCCGCGAGGGCAATAACCGCCGGCACCAGCCACTCGCCGGCGAGTTTTCGCCAGTTACCCTTGCTCCGCATGCTTCACCTCATCGGATCCGCCCTGTCGGATGGTCTCCAGCTCGTGGCGCAGGAGGGCGACCTCCTGGGCCAGCACCTTGATCTGGTCGCTGAAGCGCGAGATGCGCAGGGAAAACTGGAACAGGATGCCCAGCAGGCACACCACGGCGATGGTGAAGATGAGCGCCGGCGGGTACTCGATGCCGACGGCGTAGGCCAGCTTGTCCAGCAGGTCCACCAGCCCCAACGGCGCCAGCACCATCAGCACCGCCGCGCCCAGCCACAGCAGGGCGAATTCCTCTTTCAGCCGGCGCGTCCGCACCAGGTTCACCACCAGGAACAGGATGATGACGCCGCCGGCCAGCAGGAAAATGCGCGTCTCCAGATGCATATCCCCTCCTCATCCCTCCAGCCAGCCCCCTTGCGCCAGGACGTCGCGCATGGGGGCGAAGCGGTAACGCTCCAACAGCCGGCCCAGCCGGCCCAGCGCGCCGGCGATGTTGCCGTACGTCCCCACGGCCAGATGAAACGGCATCGGCACCCGCGGCGTGCCGGCATATGTCTCCCAGGGATGGACGTAGAGCACCGCCGGCCGGGTACGCGCCGTCCTCTCCCAGCACCATGTGAACAGCGGCCAGGGGAGCAGACGCAAATATGTCCCGCCGCTCACCGGGATGCGCCGGCCCCCGACCTGGCAGACGGTCAGGGGGAACTCCACCAGCCGGCTGTTCGCATCGTGCCGCTCCACAGCGGAAGCGCCGATGCGGTACGGCTCCAGCGGCGCGCTTGCCACCCCGTATAACGGCGTGCGCAGTGGGAAGATGCTGGAATCGTAGCGGTAGCCGTGCTCCGCCAGCACCTCCAGCGCCCAGGCAGTGCGCGCCTCCAACGAGAAGGTGGGAGCGCGGAAGCCGATGATCGCCGGCGCATCCCCCAGGATGTCCTCCATCAGCCGGCGGAACTCCCGCAACTCCCGATCCAGCTCCTCCGCTGTCATCTCCCACAAGGGGCGGTGCGAGTACGAATGGCAGGCGATCTCATGGCCGGCGGAGGCGATCTCCCGCACCAGCGCCGGCTGTCTCTCCGCGACTTCGCCCACGATGAAGAACGTGGCCCGCACATGATGCGCCTGGAGCAGGGCCAGTATGGGCTGGACCGCCGCCGGCGCCTGGTCCACGCGCCTGGCCGGCGGCACCTTCCCCCGCACCAGCTCAGCGTGATACCATTCCTCCAGGTCAATGGTCAGCGCGTGCAGACGCATCGCCCCATCCGCTTTCACTTATACAGCTCGATCACCGTGTTCCAGCAGTAGCGGCGCAGGAAGGGCAGGAAGCGGAACAGCCGCTCATCCAGATTCTGCAGGCGCCGGAACGCCGGCGCATAGCGATCCGCCTCCACCACGATTTTCTTCCAGTAGCGCACCTTGCTGGGATGCGCCCGCTCCCCGAAGAAGAACCACAGGAAAATCCCCAGGGTCAGGAACTGAAACTCCGTGTGCTCGACACGAGCGAAATAGCGCCGCATGGCCCTGATTTTGGAGTAGGTCAGCGGCTCCTCGAAGGGGGTGCGCACCACGCTGGCCAGCCGGCGGTACACCTCAATAATCGGGTTGTGGCCCAGCGGCTCGGTAAAAATGGCCATGCCCCCCGGCTTCAGCACGCGGGCGATCTCCGGAATGGAGCGCTCCAGGTTGGTGTGATGCAGGACATCACGGCCGTAAATGACGTCGAAATATGCGTCCGGAAAGCCCAGGGCCTCCGCCGGCATGCAGTGCGTGGTGACCCGATCGGCCACTCCGTAGCGCTCCGCCAACTGGCGGGCTACCTCCAGCATCCCCGGCGAGATATCCACCGCCGCCACGCGCGCGCCGGCCAGCGCCAACCCCACGCTGGACTCCCCGGGGCCGCACCCCAGGTCCATCACCATCTTTCCCTGCAAATCCCCCAGGCGCCGGCGGGAAAAGACGTTCTCTGGCGTCGTCGGGCAGGAGAAGAGCCGCTCCGGGTCCAGCGAGTCCAGGTCCATCTCATGGGCCCACTGGTCATGGAACTGGCTCTCATAGGCCAGCCGTTCGCCGTTGGGCACGCCGACCGCCGGCCCCTCTTCCCTCGCCAGCGGCACCGCCGGCGGTTCCTCCACTGCCTGGGGCGTTATCTCCGCGACCATAGCACATATTCTCCAATCTGTATGTCGGGGTGGTAATGGGCCTCGATAAAGGCCGCCACCTCGGGATAGGCGCGCGCAAAGGAGGCGTAGCCGAACACCGGCTCCTCCGTCTGCCGGCTGATGATCAGCGCCGGCCGGCGCGATTCCAGGTCCTGCACCAGCCGTGCCACCTCCTCCCCCGTCAGGAACGAGGGCCAGAAGTAGTCATGGCGGGTGGGATTATGCCGGCCGGTCAGGAAATAGAAAAACGCGCCGCTGGTATCGAAAATGGCATCGGAGGCGGTCGTGCGGGCCTCGATGGCGCCGGCCACCTGCCGCAGTGTGCGGGCGGCGTCCGCCCGCACATAGACATCGGCTCGCTCCTCATCCAGCAGTTCGTAGGGCACCCTCACCAGCCCCTGCTCCAGGCGGTAAAAGTGCCCCACCATGGGATAGACCTGCAGGGCCACCAGCACCGCCGGCGTCAGGGCCAGCGCCGACAGCGCCCACCGCCGGCCGACCCCTTGTACCTTCTCCCGCCAGGCCAGCCAGGCCCGATATCCCAGCCAGGCCAGCCCGATGAAGGCCGGCTGAATCGACCACAGCAGATGATTGGCATCGGCGAACGGAAAGACCTGCAGCATATTCCAGGCGCCGTAGGTCAGGAACAGCACAGCCCACGGCGCGTCCGGGGTCCCTCGCCGGCCCACACACACGCCCCACCATAATCCCAGGCTCACCAGGGCCGGCAGGTAAAAGCGCAGGCCCGTCCAGCTCTGCAGGCCGGCGCGCAGTATCCCCTGGAGCGTCCATTCCCCGCTCCACGGGATGAACCACAGCAGGGCGCCGGCCAGCCCGTACAACAGCACCGCCGGCGCCGGCAATCGCCGCGCCTTCCAGCCGGCCAGGGCGCCGAGGCCGGCCCAGGCCAGCACTCCCCAGGCGTTGGGGGTCGGGGGGCGGATGGCCGCCTGCATCAGCGCACTGCGGCGCCAGGGCCCCAGGAAGGTCTGCTCCAGGAACAAGGGCCAGCCCACCGCCCGCACGGCGGGGATCGTCCATGCCAGCGTCACCAGAGCGGCCCCGGCCGCCAGCCAGAGCAGTTCGCGCCAGAAAGGGAGTGCTCCCCGCTGGATATCCTGTGCCGGCCGCCCCATCCACACGGCCAGCGACGCCAGCAGAAGCGGCAGGCCGAAGGCCACCAGGTTGACCGGTGCGGCGTAGCCGGCCAGCAGGATGCCGCCCATCACCAGGCAGAGGAACGCGGCGGCCCCTTCCAGGGAAAAGACCCGCCGGCGCCAGCCCTCCCTCGCCCGGCCGGCGGCGCTTCGCCAGGCCAGGAATAATGCCAGCCCGATCCATTGATAGGCGCCCTGGGTCAGCTTGAACAGGGCGGAGATGCCGCATAAGGCGCCGGCAAGGGCCAGCCAGGCCGCATGCGGCCGGCGCTGATAGCGCCAGACCGCGCCCAGGGCCAGCAGTCCCAGCACCACACACTGCCACGAGGGGAAAGCCATGTTCAGGTACGGCACATTCCAGGTCAGGCACAGCGCGTAGGCGGCGAGGGCCGCGCCGGCCGGCAGTACCGCTCGCGTCAGCAGGTAGGCGAGCAGAGCGATGCCGGCGCCGATGAAGGCCAAGGCCGCCCGCAGGACCGACAGGCGCACGCCGAACAGCCGGAAGAGCAGGCCGTTCCACAGCACCATGCCAGGCGGATAGTTATCCGTGGCGAAGTCCCGGTAAAACATCTGGCCGGCCAGCCAGCGCAGGGGCTGATAGGCCTGATGCCCCTCGTCGGCGATGACCCAGCCCTCGGTCATGTCCCACAGGTTGTAGCGGTGGAACGGCAGGAGAAGGGCCAGCGCTAAAAGAAACAGCACCAGGCCCTCCAGCCAGAGACGATGCGCGGACAGCCGCCGGCCGGTCATGCCGCACCTCCTGCCGGCGCGCGACAGGCCCATGCCAGGCCGGCCGCCAGCACTGCCATTATCACTGCTAGCGGCAGAAGGCTCCATGCGCCCGCCAATCCCAACGCCATGCCCAAATTGGCCGCAATCTGCCCCTGCCGCAACAGGGGCAGGGCATATTCTATTAATGGGAAGCGGTACATCTCGGGCGGGTAGAACTTCAGTGCTGTGATGGTCTGCGCCCACACCTCGAAGATGGACAGCGCGCCCAACGCGGCGAACAGGGGCCGGCGCCATCCGCCCCTGGCCAGCCAGGCGGCGATGGCCGGCATCAGGAAGGGCACCGCCGGCGCGATGTAGCGCGGGCCTACCGCGAACCCGCCCCACCAGACCACTGAGGAAGCGTTGAACAGCAGGAGCACTGCGATGACCAGCAGGCAGGTCCACCATTCGGGGCGCTGCTCCCGCCGGCGCCACCAGACGACGAAGCCCGGGAACGCCGCCAGCAGGGCCGGCGACAGGAAGAACAGCCCGCGATAGGGGCTGAAGGTGATGCCCCACAGCCGCTCCAGGCTCGGCGCCGTCAGGGTCATGAAGCCGGTCTGCACCTCCTCCTGCCACAGCTCCGAATAGGCGTAGCCCATGGGCAGGGGCGAGCCGTAGATGGCCAGGTCATAGCCGGCCAGCAGGGCCGCCGGCAGGGCCGCGCCCAGCGCCAGCCAGCCGATGGGCTTCACCGAGCGCAGGCGGTACAGCCCGTACAGGCCGAGCACGCCGGCCGGCAGGACCATCGGGTACTCGGTGACCACCGCCCAGCCCAGCAAGAGGCCGGCCAGGAGCGCTCGCCAGGCGGAGCGCCGGCCCCCTGCCCATCCCCACAGGAGATAGAAAGCGCCGAACAGACAGGCCGCCGCCAGCATATGGCCGTACAGCGCGCTTCCGTAGGGGAAGGCCATCGTGCCCAGACCGTAGACGAGGGTCAGCAGGGCGCTGGTACCCGCGCCGGCGCCCAGCCGGCGCGCCCCCCGATAGACCAGCAGGCCCAGCAGTACAGAGGGCAGGGCCACCGCCCCGAGTGTCGCGGCGTACAGCGCCAGAGCGAAGTAGCCGCGCCAGGGGAAGAGGCCGGCCGCCTCCTGGGGAGAGGCCGGCGACGAGGCGAGATGCCCCGCCAGGCGTGCCATCCATGTCCCCAGGCCCGGCAGGCGCGCCGCCTGCCGAAAAGCCCAATAGAAGGGCACGCCCAGGAACGAGACCCCCGGCGCCTTGTCGCAGTAGTAATGTCCGCCGAAGTGCGCGTAATCGCCGGTGTTTCCGACGTAATCGTCAATCTCCAGCCGGCCCTGGTCCACGATGGCCAGCACCAGGTCCATGCGGCCGTTCTGGTTCCAATCCACGCGGCGCGGCAGGAAGTAGGCGTAGTTGATGAACAGCAACAGCGCCAGCAGGGCCTGGCACCAGCGCTCGCGCCCGGTCGCGCTCATGCCGCCGGCCCTCCCTTTTCGGCCAGGATGAACATCTGCCGGCCGAGGATGCGCCATGCCGGCGGGAACATCAGGTACAGCCGCACGAAGAACGGCCCCTTGGGCAGGGCGCTCTTGCTGGTGAAGGGCATGAAGCGCGGGATGACCTGGCGCGGCACGAAGCCGTGGCCGGCCAGCGCCTCGACCATGCTCAGGTGGCTCAGCGGGATGTGGTGATCGAAGAAGTCCCAATACTCCTTATAGAGATATTTGATATTGGGCTGGAGGATCATCAGCCGGCCGCCCGGCACCAGCACGCGGTGAATCTCCCGCAGGGTCTGGCTCATGGCCCCTTTATCCGGCAGATGCTCGAAGAAGTTACTGCAGAAAACCAGGTCCACCGTCCCATCGGGGATGGGGGAAAGATCGGTCGCCGGCGTGCGGTAGACGATGACCTCCGGCCGGGCGTAGCGGGCCGTCTCCTCGCTGATGTCCACAGCGTAGCGCACCCGGCACTGGATGTTGTTGATGAACTCGCAGAAGCCGGCGCCCAGGTCCAGCACCACATCCTCCGGCCGCACGTAGCGCTGGAAGAAATGCCGGCACAGCACCTGCCAGATGGCGTTCTTGGCGATGCGCTCTTCCTCGCTGAAGCGGTGGGCGTAAATGGCCTCAATCTCCCCCATCTCGCTCCCTCTGCGCGACGATATGGGCCGCGGCGCGCCGGCCCAATCCGATGCTGTTGCTGACCGTGCGGTCATCGGGATACAATTGATGGGAATCGGTGATGAAGAGGCCCCGCACCGGGCTGACCATGCCGGCGACCTGCTGGGAGAAGCCCGTCGTGCAGATGGGCTGGGCGTATTGGTCGCGGAACACCCACCAGGCCCGCACCCAGGAGGCATCGAAATCGGGCCGCATCAGACGCAGATAGCCCAGGTACTCCTGGAAGATCTCCTCGTCCGACAGGTGATAGCGCGGGCTGTCGGAGGGCAGGTACTGCGGCAGGTACAGGATATGGTCGCCGTTGGCGCAGGCGCCGGCGTTCAGGTTGCTGAACTCGATGACGCCGGCCAGCGCGATGCGGCTGTCGCTGATGTTGGTCCAGAAATAGGGCGAGAAGCGCCGTTTCAGCCGCAGGACCAGGCAGGTGACGCCGATGGAATCAATATGATTGAGGCCGGCCAGGCGCTCCTGGCCGGCGCCGTGCACCATGCCGGCCAGATAGGGCGTCGGGATGGTGGCCAGCACCGCGTCATAGGGGATGGTCTCGCCGGCATAGCGCAGGCTCTGCACGCGCCCGCCGTCCAGCAGGATGGCCTCCACCGGCCGGCCGGTCAGGATGACGCCGCCCAGCCGGCGCACCCTTTCCGCCAGCGCGTCCACCAGCGTCTGGGTGCCTCCCTCCAGGTAGCCCAATTTTTCCAGTTGGAGCAGGCGGGTGCGGGACTTGCCCAGGCGGTGAATGCGGGCCCACATCCAGGCGGCGGAGAGCCGGCCGGCGTACGGCCCGAATTTCAAGGTGATGAGCGGTTGGTAGATGCTCTCGTAGATGCGCCGGCCGAAGGTGGAGACCAGCCATTGTTCGGCGGTCAGATGCTCGATGGCCCGCCAGGCGCCGGCCGGCTGGCGCTTGATCTGCATGATGCGCAGGCCGAAGCGCAGTTTCTCCGCCCAGCCCCACGGCCGGAAGAACAGCACGTCCCAGGGATAGCCGAAGGAATACCAGGCGCCCTGATAATACTGGCCCATTTTGGTGAGCCGCCAGCGCAGACGGCCCTCCAACCCCAGCTCGGCCAGCATCTGGAAATACTCCTGGTCGTTCAGACAGATGAAATGATAATAGCGCTCCAGGTAGCCGTCGTCCAGGGGGAAACTGCTGGCCAGACCGCCCAGCACATGTTCTTTCTCATAGAGGGTCACCGAGAAGCCCTGGCGCGCCAGCTCATAGGCCGCCGTCAGGCCGGCGATGCCCCCACCGATGACCGCCACCCGATATCCCGAATCGGTCACCATCGTCACTCCATCACCCCGACGGCAGTGGTCTCCGCGGCCGGCTCCTGCCAGGTCTCATCCCGCCACTGCCGCCCGTAGAGCGGGTGGGCGAGGATCTCATCGCGCAGGCGGTGTCCCCTGCCCAGGTAATACCAGAACCAGTACCAGACCTTGGCGCCGGCGCAGTAAACGTTGAACAGCGGCGTGTCGAACATCAGCGGCCGCAGGAAGGAGCGGCGCAGTGTCAGCTCCACCAGCGATACCAGGTTGTGTCGGGCCGGCACGAAGTGATAGTTCAGGCCGCGGTAATCCTCGCCGGCCATCTCGATCTGCTCCAGGTCCGCCACTCCCAAGCCGTGCTCGGCGCACATCTGGATATGCGGGACGCGGCGCGAGTCAAAGCCCATCAGCTCGGCCTGCACCGCTTCCAGCGCCACGAAGTCGCCGGAGGCCAGCACGCGTCCGATAACCCGCGGCCGGCCCGACTTCGGCGCGTCCCCATCCATGCCCACCGTCGCATCCAGCACGGCAAAATGGGGGCGGAAGACGCGGTTGATATCCACCAGCGCCTCGTTCAGGATAAGATGGTAATTATGCCGACCCTTGTCCAGACAGCCCCATTGATTCTTGATGGGTCCGGTCAATACCGTCTTGTCATGGGTTTTCATCACCGGCACCGTGATCAGCTCTCGCCCCAATAAGATCTCCGGCACATCCACATGCCGCAGGACCAGGCCGTCCTCCAACGGTACTCGCCGGTAGCGCCCCTTCGACATGTTCACGAAGGGCACATTGTACTTCTTGCAGACCTGCTCCACAAATGAGATGCGGTAGGCTTTCTCAATATCCACCAGCACCTGGTCCGATTCGACCACGGCAATGCTGTGCACGTGATCGCGGATGGTCTGGATGATGCCCTCGATGACCCAGGGAGAGGTCACCGACCCGGGCATGAACATATCCCAGCCCAGGTTGGGTTTGATGACCACATCCGCGCCGGCGGAGATGTAGCGGCGCCAATCGGCCAGTTCCATGGCCTCCCGCACTGCCGCCGGCACGCTCTCCTCCACCCGCACATTGCTGACGCGCACTTTCGACATTGTCCACCCCTATTGTGCTCGATGCAAGATATACAGCCGCCCGCTGGCGCCGCGCAGCGGCGACCAGTAGCGCTCCTCCCCCACTACCTCATACCCCGGCAGGGGCGAGAAGGAGACCACATACTGCCGCGTGATAAAAGGGAACAGCTCCATGTAGGCCGGCGCCCCCGCTTCCGATGCTCCCTCCCCTTGTCCCAATCGATCGGCGAAGTGCCACCCGTTCCAGGCGAAACCGCCGTCGATCTGTTCCAGCGGAATACCCTGGCCGGCCAGGCGTTCGCCGGCCCGCCAGGCCGCCCCGTTCCACCCGATGAACTCCGCCGTCAGCGCCAGGGAAAAGGCGAGATATAGGGCCAGCAGTCCGCCGGCCAGCGCCCAGGCCGGCCGCGCTCCCTCCCGCTGTACGGCCCGCAGGAAGAGCGCCGCTGTCGGCACCAGCACCACCAGCAGATAGCGCTCGTATATCTCGCCGCGGAAAAGCACCACCGGCGCCAGGTTGGCGATCACCACCAGCCACAGCAGGCCCGCCGGCCAGCCCTCTTCGGAAGGCCGCCGGCGCAGGGCCGGCCACAGCAGTAATCCAGCGCCGGCACAGCTCAGCGCGGTGATGACGGCCCAGAAGCGGTAGGAGAAGAGCATCTCGCGCGGGCCGGTCAGCCATTCCCCTGGACTGCCAGTGCCGAAGGGCGTCCAGACCGCCGGATAATAGGGCATCATGCGCCAGATGCCGATATAGGGCAGGCGGAAGGGATGGAAGAACTGCCAGACAGCGCCGGCGCCGGCCAGGATAGTCAGCAGGGCCGGCTTCCAGGCCTCCTTCCATCCCCCGCCCCGCAACAGCATCCCGACGCCGGCGGCCGCGGTAACAGGGAGCAGGAACAATCCCATATACAGCAGTAGCCGGAACAGCTTGCCGGCCAATTCCCCGATAGTCAGCTCCCGCTCCACCCACATCAGGATGTCGGCGCGCGCGGGCATCGCGCCCAGGCGCGGCAGGAGCATCAGCACCAGCAGGGCCAGCGCCGGCAGAAGGATGCCGGCCATCCCCTCGCGCCAGGGGAAGGGATGCCGGCGGCGGGCCCACTCCCACAGCAGGTAGGCCCCCAGCGCGGCCGGCAGGACGATGCCGTTCTGCCGCACCAGCACCGCCAGCGCGGCAAACACTGCCCCCAGCACGTACCAGCCCAGGCCGCCGCGCCGGACGCCGCGCAGGTACATCCACAGCGCCAGCGTCATCCAGGCCAGGAACGGCACATCGGTCATGTACGAGTATGAGAGCAGGACGAAGGCCGGGTTGGCCAGCAGGACGCCGGCCCCCAGCAGGCTTAACCCCCGATCCAGCCCCAGCTCGCGCAGGAGGGCGTAGCTGGCCAGCACTGCCGTCAGGGACAGCACGAATGTGGAGGCGTTCAGCGTGCCGAAGGAAAAGCCGGCCAGCCAGGACGCCAGCAGACCCCAGCCCAGATGGGCGAGCTGGCTCATGGCGCCCCAATCCACGATGACCAGCCGGCCGGTCTCCAGCAGGTGCCGCACGCTCCAGGCAAAGGCCCAGGAATCGATGACCGGCCAGTTGTACGCCGGCGAAAGGAGCAGTGCCATCCCGCCGTAGGCGAGCAGTATCGTCAGCGCCGGCCACCCGCGCGCCAATGGGCCGGCCTTCGCCCTGATCATTTCCTGTGAACCCGTCAGACGCGCCGCCCTCATGTCAGCTCCTGATGATTGGGCCGCAGAGCATGCTGGCGGGTGCGCCGCCTCAGCCACACGATGAAGATGGAGAAGAGCATTTTGAAGACGTAATAGATGCTCTTCCAGGTGGTGTGCATGGACTGGCCGCTCAGGCGCTCCCGCATGGTCACCGGCACCTCTTGGATGCGGAAGCCGGCGAAATGCACCGTGATGATGGTATCGGCGTCCGGGAAATCGGACGGGTAATTGTCCTCGGCGAAGAACTGCATCACCTCGCGCGTCATGGCCTGGAAGCCGGAGGTCGGGTCGGTGATGCGCTGGCCGGTCAGGCGGGAAGCCAGTCGGCGGAACAGCGCCATCCCCAGACGCCTGGCCCAGGAGGGGTGATATTCCAGCCGGCCCAGGAAGCGGGAGCCCAGCGCCAGGTCCGCCTCCCCCCGCCGCACCATCTCCAGCAGGGCCGGGATATCGCCGGCGTTATGCTGGCCATCGGCGTCCATGATGACGCCGTAATCGTAGCCGTGCGCAACCGCATACCGGAAGCCGGTCTGCACCGCCCCGCCGTAGCCCAGGTTGCAGGGCAGGTTGAGCACGACGGCGCCGGCCTCGGCGGCCACCCGGGCGGTCTCATCCCGCGAATGGTCGTTCACCACCACGATGTCCGCCGCCGGCATCTGCCGGCGGACCTCGGCCAGCACCGCGCCGATATTGCGCGCCTCGTTATAGGCCGGCATGATGATCACGACGCGCTCTTCCGCCATACTGCCCTCATCTCGACAGTTCGAACAATGTGATTTCCCCGATGCCGGCGGCGCGGAAGCTCTGTACGCGCCGGCCGCGCTTCATCAGCGCCTGATACAACAGTCTGTCCGGGTCACCGTAATGCCCCACATCCTCCACCAGCCAGATGCGGCGCTCCACACTGCCCAGCTCCTCGACGCACCGTTGTACTTCCTCCGGCGTCGCCGGCAGGGGCGCCAGGTCATACACCGCCAGCCGGCCGCCGGCATAATAGCGCAGGGGCTTGGCGTTCCAGAACGGCTCCGGCACCACCAGGTCGCCGGCCTGCGCCTCCGCGATCAGCGTCGCCGTCAACTGCCGCCAGTCGGGCTTCTGCGGAAGCTCCGCCATCACCGCGGTGCCGGCCAGGTTGGAGGCCAGCAGTGCGCCGGCCAGGAGCAGGCCGGCGGCCTTATGCCGCGGTATCACCACATCCACGCCCCAGGCCGCCAGCAGGCAGAAGGGCGGCAGGAACGGGAGCGCATAGCGCAGGGAGTACAGCGGCTTGACCTGCGAGGCCAGCCAGGCGGTTGCCAGCGGCAGAGCGAACCACAGCGCGCACAGCACTGCGCCGTCGAGAACCTCGGGCGCTTCGGCCGGCCGCCGGCGCGCTAGGCGCCAGCCGGCCAGCGCCAATGCCAGCACATAGAGCAGGTAGGCGGCGCGCCGCACCAGCGCCGGCACCTCCGCCCGCGCCGGCCCGATGGTGAAACCGATAAAAGTATCGGCCATGGTCGCCAGGCCGGGCCGACCCACCGCATACCCCACCCAGGCTCCGCCGCCCCCTTGGATTTGCCGCACCACCACCGGCAGCCAGGGCGCGAAGAGCAAGATCCAGGCGAGTTGGGCCAGGAGCCAGTGTCCCACGCGCCGGCCGGTCAGCCGCCGGCGCACCAGCAGGTATGCGGCGAAGGCGTTCTGTGCCAGCGCCACAAAGCCCATGTAATAATGGGTGTACATGCCGGCGGCTGTGCACAGCACATAGCCGGCCCACCACCATCCGCCCTTTCTCAGCGCCCGCACCATCAGCCAGCTCGCCAGGACAGCCCACAGCGTCACCAGGGCATACATGCGGGCTTCCTGGGAATACCAGATATGAAGCGGAGCGCTGGCCAGGAACAGTGCCCCCAGGGCCGCCGGCCGCTCCCCCAGCAGTTCCCGCCCCATGCCGTACAGCGCGGCCACCGAGAGCACCCCCACCACGGCCGAAAGCGAACGCAGGGCCGCTTCGCTCCGCCCGAAGATCAGCCACAGGTGCAGGAGCAGGTAATAGAGCGGCGGATGAATGTCCTCGGCGGTGAGTGCCACAATGGTCGCCGGCGGATTGTCCGCCACCACCAGGCTGGTCGCCTCATCGAGCCACAGGCTCTCCGCGCCGATGCCCCAGAAGCGCAGGGCGCCGGCCAGGAGCAGGATAAGCAAAAGGCCGGCGGTGCTCCCGACGCGCCATCGGGCACTGGTCACGGCGGTGGGTGCGAGCATAGGCCTGCCTCTACCGTCTCACTCATCCTGCCGCAGGGGGGCATTGCCCTGGGCGCGGAACCAGGAGGGCTTCCACCAGGACCATTCGACGCAGTTGCGGCAGGCCGGCACGTCATCCAGCTCGCCGGCGATGTGCTTGCGGCGCAGTTCCGCCATCAGCGGCCCGTTCCAGGCCTTCATCACCCCCTCGCTTACATTGCCCAATTGGTTCAGGGCATCGAAATCGCGATCGCAACTGACCAGTGTGCCGTCCCAGTAGATGTGCACGTGGTACCAGAGGTTGGGGCAGGGGTAGCGTTTCGCCGGCACCGCCGGCGCGTCCGCCCGCAGTTGGGCGATCTCCCCGATCTGATTGCCCCACGAATCGAAGGCCTTGATGTGCACCCGGTCCACCCCTGGCACCTGCCACTGCCGGCGGAAGTCCTCGATCTCCTGCTTGGTGGGGGCCATCTCGATGATCTGCAGGTTGACGAAGGGTTCCTTGTAGCCGCCGGCCACCTTCAGCTCCAGGAAGCGACGGATGTTGGCCACGGTGCGCTCGAAATCCGCCTGCCGGCGCACCTGCTCGTACGTCTCCTTGGTGAAGCCGTCCAGGCCGATGTAGATGGCGGAGGGGCCGGCGGACAGGATGGCGCGGCTCATCTCCTCATCCAGCAGGACGCCGTTGGTGGAAATCTCCGCCCGCAGTCCCCGCTTGCGGCAGTACGCAATCATGTCCGGCAGCTGCGGATGCAGGAGCGGCTCTCCCCAGATATGCAGGGTGGTGGCCTCCACATGCGGCGCCATCTCGTCCACAATTTGGGTGAACAGGCGCCAATCCATGAAGCCCTTCTTGCGCTTTGCCTCGCCGCGACCGGTCGGGCACATGATGCAGCGCAGGTTGCAGGCATTGGTGGATTCCAGGTACATGCGGTGCGGATAGGTCCAGGGGCGCGTTTGGTGCAGGGAATACGTGATGTAGCGCGCTGCCAGCCCCATTTGTCGGTTGTAGCGCCGAAGCCGGGCGCGCACTTTCTCCATCAGTTCCATTTGGGGGACTGCTCCTCTCGTAAGGGTATTCGTCGGGAGACCGCCGGCAGGTCCAGGATGCGCCGGCCCACCGCCCGCACCGGTTTCAGCCGGGAGAGCGTCCACAACGCCGTGCCCAGGGGTTTCCCCAGCCGGCGCTGATATTTGCGCTTGCGCCGGCTTTCGTCGAAACGCCGGCGCGCCTCGATGGCCAATTGGCTCAGCCGCTGGTCCGAGACCTCCGAGACGTTCAGGAAGGGGGCGATCTCCTCGGTATAGCTGTTGTAATAATAGGCCCGCGAGAAATCGCTGTTGTACTGGGTTTCCGGGTTCCTGGCCACCAGCTCCTCCCACAGCCGGGTGCCGGGGAAGGGGGTGGTCAGGCTGAACATGGCGTCGTCCAGATCCAAGGAGGCCGCGAACTGGATCGTCTGCTCCATCGTTTCCTCGGTATCGCCGGGCAGGCCCAGCATGAAGTAGCCTTTACTGCGGATGCCGGCCTCGGCCGTCCAGCGCACGGCCTGCCGCACCTGCTCCAGCGTGATGCGCTTGCCGACGCGATCCAGGATCTCCTGGTTGCCGGACTCGATGCCGTAATGGATCTGCCGACAGCCGGCGGCCGCCATTTTCCGCAGTAGCTCGGGCGTGACGCGGTCCACCCGCGCCAGACACTGCCAGCGGATGTCCAGCCCTTCGGCGATGATCATGTCCAGCAGGACGTTCAGCCGCTTCACGTCCAGCGTGAACAGATCGTCAATGAAGTAGAAGTTGCGGATGCCGTAGGTGCGGATCAGCTCTTTCAGCTCCAGGATCAGGTTCTCGGGACTGCGCTGGCGGTAGGTGCGCCCGACGATGCCCTTGAAACAGTAACTGCAGTTGTAGGGACAGCCGCGGCTGGTCAGGACGGTGAGCATACGGCCGCCGTCGGGCGCGTAGAGGGGATAGCGCTCGAGCTGGAACAGGTGCCGGGCGGGGAAGGGCAGGGCATCCAGATCGCGGATCAGCGGGCGCGCCGGGTTGCAGATGACCTGGCCGTCGCGGCGGTAGCACAGGCCGGCCACCGCAGCGGGGTCACGCCGGCCCTCGATCACCTCCATCAGCTCCAGCATGGTTTCCTCGCCTTCGCCGAAGACCAGGTAGTCCAGCGCCGGCTGTTCCTCCAAGGTGCGCGCCGGGAAGACCGTGGCGTGCGGCCCACCCAGGACCATGGGGGCGCGGGTGCCGGCGCGCAGTAGCGTCATAGTCTCCTGCGCGCTGTGATAGGAGGTGGTCATGGCGGTCAGGCCGATGAGGTCCGGCCGGAACGCCAGCACGTCATGCACCTCTTCCTCCAGCGGCCGGCGGGGGTCCAGCCCGAAATCGAAGATGCGCACCTCATCCCCGCGCCGCTCCAGCACCGCCGCCAGGTATCCCAGGCCCAGCGAGGGATAGCTGTTGACCATCTGGTTCCACTTCGGCGAGATCAAGGCGACTTTCATGGCCTTCCTCTCTTGCGCATATAAAAGGGGATGCCCCTCGATGCCGTGGATGAGGGAGATCCCCGATCGTCCGCCTGTGAGATGTCTGGCCGGCGGAAGCGCCGGCACCCCCAATCCGCTCCCATCCCCATCGGGACCATGCACCGCATAACCCGCATCGACGGGCCGTCTGCATCGCTGTCGCTTCTATCAATTATAATGTCAAAGCATGAAAAAAGGGTGAAAAGCCCCTGACATCGGGTGAAAATCTCTTCATCAAGCCGTCGGATCCTCGCGGAACACCTGCTGACCCGCTCATTATATCCCAACTGCCCTCAAATGACCAAAGCGAGGTGACAGCCACCTCTTCCCAGGTGACAGTCACCTCAAAGGTGACTGTCACCTGGGACTCACCTCAGAACGAATACAAAGAGCCCCTCCCTGGTGGGAGGGGCTCTTAAGGGGAAACGCCGGCGGAATACCGCATCCGAGACCGCCGGCGGGAAGAAAACTACACGTCGAAGGCGACCTTCACCTGCTTGCTCTTCAGCGCCGCCTGCGCCGCCGCCAGACGCGCCACCGGCACGCGGAACGGCGAGCAGGAGACGTAGTTCAGACCGACCTGGTGGCAGAACTCGATGGAGGCGGGGTCGCCGCCGTGCTCGCCGCAGATGCCCACATGCAGGTCGGGGCGGGTCGCCCGGCCGCGCTCCACGCCCAGCTTGATCAGGTAGCCGACGCCGTCGCGGTCCAGGGTCTGGAAGGGGTTCTCGGGCAGGATCTTCTCCTCGACGTACTTGAGCAGGAACTTGCCCTCGGCGTCATCGCGGGAATAGCCGAAGGTGGTCTGGGTCAGGTCGTTGGTGCCGAAGGAGAAGAACTCCGCGACCTCTGCGATCTGGCCGGCGGTGATGGCCGCGCGCGGGATCTCGATCATGGTGCCGAACTTGTAGTGGATGCGCCGGCCCTTCTCCGCCATGACCGCCTCCGCTACCGGCTCCAGCAGTTCGCGGGTGCGCTTCAGCTCGTTGACGTGACCGGTCAGCGGGATCATGATCTCCGGCAGGACCTTCACGCCCTCAGCCTCCACGTTGCAGGCCGCTTCCAGGATAGCGCGCACCTGCATCTGGATGATCTGCGGCATCACCAGGCCCAGGCGGATGCCGCGCAGGCCCAACATGGGGTTGGCCTCGCGCATGGACGCCACCGCCTTGAGCAGTTCCTCTTTCTCGTGAATCTGGGCGATGAGCGCGTCCAGTTCCTCCAGGGAGGAACTGCGGGCCAGCTTGAACTTCAGCTCGGCGATCTCGGCCGCCAGATCGTCGTACTTGGGCAGGAACTCGTGCAGGGGCGGGTCAATCAGGCGGATGATGACCGGACAGCCGTCCATGACCCGGAAGATGCCCTCGAAGTCCTCCCGCTGGACCGGCAGGAGCATGTCGAGATAGCGCTGGCGCTCCTCGTCGGTCTTGGCGAGGATCATCTTCTGGACGATGGGCAGGCGGTCTTCCTCGAAGAACATGTGTTCGGTGCGGCAGAGGCCGATGCCTTCGGCGCCGAACTTGCGGGCGCGCTCGGCATCGCGAGGGTAGTCCG
>JAPWUQ010000146.1 GCA_028275445.1 Anaerolineae bacterium
ACCTCGATGCTGGCCTTCATCATGGCCACATTTTCCGGCTCGGTGAACTGCGCTCGAAAACATTCCTCGGAGGCCGTGGTCGTCAGCGTCGCCAGACCATCGCGCTTTTCCACCACCAGGGTCTTCAGGCCGGCGCGGGAGGCGTAAAACGCCGTCGCCGTGCCCAGGATTCCCCCGCCGATGACCACCACATCCGCTGTGCGCGGTACATCCTCCTCGCTAGGAATAATGATACGGCCCATGGTTCCCCCTCCCTTGGATCACGCTTCCTCGCGAAATGGGCGGTTTATTCCGCCACCAGCAGTCTGCCGCACTGCGAACAGTACACCAGCTCATCCGTATCGCGCGCCCGCTGGACCTCCGCCACCGGCAGGCGGATGCCGCAGGCCTGACAAATGCCGTTCTGCAGGCGGGCCAGCGGCGTGCTTTTCCGCTGGCACAACTCATCGTACAGCCGCAGATGCTCCGGCGCCAGCATCGAGGCCCAGTCCTCCCGCCGGCGCTCCAACTTCCCCAGCCGGCGCTCCAACTGCTCCAACTCTTGCGCCAAAGCACCCTGGGAAGCCCGCCATTCCTGCTCCACCGATGCCAGCAGTTCCTGCGCACGTTGATACTCCTGGCGGGCCTCCTCCAGCCCTTCCATTACCTCCAGCAGGGATTCCTGCAGTCGGCTGGAACGCCTCGACAAATAGGTCACCTCCTCTTGCAGGCTCTGCAGTTCCTTCGGGTGACGCCCCTGCCCCTCATAGAGGGCTTTTTCCGAAGCGGCGAGCTTCTGGGTGACCTGTGCCAGCTCGTCATCCAGCTCCGACTGCTGTTGCTGGGCGCGCTTCAGCCGGCGTTCCGCCTCCGCTAACCTTTCACGCGCTTCCTGCACCGGCCGGCTGACGCCCAATTTCGACCGCACCTCACCGATGGCCTGCTGAACGCTCTGAATCTCCTGATCCATCTCGAAGAGACGCCATAACAACTGCGCGGGCTTCATCCAGTCCCTCCCAACTTCCAGGTTTCCGGCGCCGGCCAAAAATAAAGCGTCCGACGCACAAACTTGCGTCGGACGCCAGCGCGCGAGCGCGTGGACGGGTCGGTCATACAATCCCCGTCCATCGCGCCACAGTTGGCACCACATGTCCATGCGGAAAACAAGGAACTATCCATCCGCTCCACCTGATACCGGTTTGGACGTACACAAATTATAGCATGTCCTCCCATGCGCTTCAAATTTGCCGCCGGCCCCGTTCCCGGCCCAGTTGACGTGCCATCCTCCCCGTGCTATACTGTCCCCAGCACTGCACCCGCATATCATGGAAAGGAGCGCACTATGATTGCGGAACTGCCGGCTGAAGCCCTTCGCAACATCTGTGACCCCAACACCCTGGAATGCGAGACCAGCGCCGATATCCCCCCGCTCAGCACCATCGTCGGACAGGCCAGAGCCGTCAGGGCACTGCAGTTTGGCCTCGGCATCCAGTCCCTGGGCTTCAACATCTATATCGCCGGCCTGCCCGGCACCGGCCGCACCACCGCCGCCCGCCGCTTCCTCGAAGATATCGCCAAAGATCAGCCCACGCCGGATGATTGGTGTTATGTCAATAATTTCCAGGACCCCTATCGGCCGAACGCCCTGCGCCTGCCGGCCGGCCGCGCCCGCCAGCTCCAGGCGGACATGCAGGACCTCATCTTGGACGCGCGCAAGGCCATCCGAGCCGCGTTCGAAAGCGACGAATATGCCGCCAAGCGCGACGAGACCATGCGTCAGTTCCAGGAACAGCGCAACGCCCTCTTCACCGCCATCCAGGAAAAGGCCGCCCGCATGGGCTTCTATATCCAGGCCACGCCCATGGGCTTTCTGACCATCCCGATCCGCGAGGGCAAACCGCTCACCGAAGAGCTGTTCATGGTCCTGCCGCCGGAGGAACAGGAACAAATCCGCCAGGCCCAGGCCCAGCTTCAGGAAGAGCTGAAAGGGGTGATCCGCCAGGCCCGCAGCCTGGAGAAGCTGGCCAACGAGGCGCTCCAAAAGCTGGACCGGGAAGTCACCACGTTCGCCCTGACCCCGCTTATCGAGGAAGTTCGCGAGAAGTACGAGGACTGTCCGGAGGTGGTGCAGTACCTCCACGACGTGCAAAACGACATTCTGGACAACCTGGCCCTGTTCCGCGAGGAACAGCCGGCCCAGGCCTCGCCGGCCGGCATGCCGGCGGACCCCTTCCGCAAATACCAGGTCAACGTCCTGGTGGATAACTCCTCGCTCAAAGGCGCACCGGTCATCATCGAGCTGAACCCCACCTACAACAACCTCTTTGGCCGCATCGAGAAAGAGGCACAGTTCGGCGCGCTGTTCACCGACTTCACCCTCATTCGAGAGGGTTCCCTGCATCGCGCCAACGGCGGCTACCTGGTCCTGCCGGTGGAGGAGGTGCTCCGCAACCTCTTCTCCTGGGAGAGCCTGAAGCGCGCCCTCCGCAATGCCCAGATCGTCATCGAGGAACCCGGCGAGCGCCTCGGCTTCATCACCACCAAGACCCTGCGCCCGGAGCCGATCCCGCTCAATATCAAGGTCATCCTTATTGGCCAGCCCTATCTCTATTACCTTCTCTACAACCTGGATGAGGACTTCAAAGAGCTGTTCAAGGTCAAGGCCGACTTCGACTACCGCATGGACCGCACCCCGGAGGCGGTGCGGGAATATATCTCGTTCGTCTGCACATTGTGCCAGGAGGAAAACCTGCGGCATCTCGACCGCACGGCCCTGGCCAAGATCATCGAACACGGCTCCCGCCTGGCCGAGGATCAGGAGAAGCTCTCCACCCTGTTCGGCGACCTCTCCGATGTGATCCGCGAGGCGCACCACTACGCGGTGCGCGACCAATCCCCGCTCGTGACGGCGGCCCACGTCACACAGGCTATCAACGAGCGGTATTATCGCTCCAACCTGGTGGAACAGCGCGTGCAGGAGGCCATCGCCCGCGGCATCATCCAGATTGATGTCGCCGGCGCCGAGGTCGGCCAGGTCAATGGCCTCTCCATCATTGACCTGGGGGATATCACCTTCGGCCGGCCCAACCGCATCACCGCCAGCGTCGGCCTCGGCACCGAGGGCCTCATTGATATCGAACGGGAAGCCAAGCTGGGCGGCCCCATTCACACCAAAGGCGTGCTCATCCTGGCCGGCTACCTCTCCCAGCAGTACGCCCAGGACAAACCCCTCAGCCTCTCCGCCCGCCTGGTCTTCGAGCAAAGCTACTCCGGCGTGGAAGGGGACAGCGCCTCGAGCACCGAACTCTATGCCCTGCTCTCCGCCCTGTCCGGGCTTCCCATCCAGCAGGGCATCGCGGTCACCGGTTCCGTGAACCAGAAGGGTGAGGTGCAGGCCATCGGTGGGGTGAACGAGAAGATCGAGGGCTTCTTCGCCGTGTGCAAGGCCATGGGGCTGAACGGCCGGCAGGGCGTCATCATCCCCGCCAGCAACGTCAAGCACCTCATGCTGAAGGATGAAGTGGTGGAGGCGGTGCGCCAGGGCCAGTTCCACATCTGGGCGGTCCACACGGTGGACGAGGGGATCGAGATATTGACGGGGGTCCCCGCCGGCAAGCGCCTGCCCGACGGCACATTCGAGCCGGGCACCGTGCACTACCTGGTGGATCAGCGTCTGCGCCAGTTCTCCGAGAAGATGCGCGAGTTCGGCAAAGAGGGCGCCGGCGAGGAAGAGGAGGAAGAGGAACAGCCTCCCGCACAGACTTAAGGGGTGGTCATCCGATCGTTCACTGCACGATCGTCAGCCGGCCGTCGCATCGGGCGCCGGCCGCCGGCGTGATGCCTCCCACCTCCCGGATATAGGCCACCAGCTCGCGCCGCACGAACAGGCCGGCCGGCGCCGGAGATAGGCGCGCCACCGGGAAGCACACCATCCCATACCGTTCCCCCATCACTCGCTCCCACGGCGCAGCCAGATGCCGGAAAAACCCGGGGAATACGATGGTCATCTTTTGTTCCGCGTCCGCGCGCAGTGGCTTTCCTCGGAAGGTCACATCGCAGACCTGGTGTTCCTGCCGGCCGCCGCCCAACCGGATCGTATAGCGCAGGCCTCCGCTGAAATGCGCGAATCCCCGTTCAACCCGCGGCTCCCCCGGCCGGTCCACGCGCCGCGCGTTGTCCTGCAGAAACTCGAGGAGATCGGCCCAGGAAAGGGTGCCGATATACAGCGGGTCTTCATAAGGCTGTACCCGGAACCAGTCGCCGTAGCGCACGACATCCCCCTCGGGAAGCCCGCCGCATAGGCAGGAGGCATCTATCATGCCCAGGTCCACGGGGAAGCCGGCGCGCCGGCACCGCTGTACCAGCGCATCCGCGATGAAGTTCGCCAGCGCATTCTCGCCGGCGGCAAAGTCACTGCGCACCGCCTCATCGCGGTAATCCGGTTCGCATGCCAGCGTCCCCAGCACCTGCCCCAGGATTTTCGCGGCGCGCGCCGTCAGCGGCGCGACAAACCGCTGTTCCAGGTCCTCCCGTATCGGCAGATACGGGACGCTCCACAGCCGGGCATCGGTCACTGCCGGCCTTGGGCGCAGGGTGATGGTGACCTCCCCCAGATACTTCCCGCCGGCGCCCGCCTGCACGATGGGAATGCCGTTGACCACGTTCTCCACATGCAGGCCGGCTTCGTTCAGCGGTTGATGGGAATGTGCCCCGACAATGAGGTCCACCGCCGACGCCGGCAGAAGCTCCGCCAGCTCCCTGTCGCCGATATCCTGGACCGCGCACGTCCCAATCCCCAGACTGCCCCCCAGATGGCTGAGGATAATCAGGACATCACAATACGGTCGGAGCGCCGGCACCAGGTTCTGCGCCACCTCGAGCGGGTCAAGGAGCGTCCAGCGCGCCCCTTCGACAAGCTTGAGCTCTGCTCGGGTGGTCAGCCCGATGATTCCTACCCGCACGCAGCGCAGGACGAACAGCACTGCCGGATAGACGGGCAGTGACACATCCCCGGCTGGACGCAGGTTCGCGCTCAACACCGGGAACGGGGCCTGGGAGATGGCCCTCGCCAGCGGCTCCAGCCCCCGGTCAAAATCGTGATTGCCAAGCACAGCGGCATCTACGCCGGCCTCCGCGTACAGCGTGTACGTCGGGTGACAGGCCGCGCCGGCTCCATCCTCCGGGGTCAGCAGTTCATCAAAGGCGGAATCTCCGATGTCATCCCCACCCGAAAGCACCAGAAGCCCGACATGATCTGAACGGCTGACCTCGTCGCGCGCCTGGCGGATGCGCCACGCCATGCGCGAGAAGACCGGTTGGACGCCCTCCGGGGTAAACCGCGCGATATGCCCATGCAGGTCATTGAAATGCAGTATCCGCAGGCGGAAAGGGGATTGGGGGGAGGGTGCCCGCCGCGCCGGCAGTATCGCATCGGGGTCGGGGAGAATGCGCGCAACAGGCACGGATGCGTCGCCGGCGATCAGGAACAGCTCTGCCTCCCTGGCACCGTTGGGATTGGGGGCGCCTCGTCGGATGGTCAGCGTTCCCGGCAGTGCACCTGCGGCGCCGTTCATGGCAGGCCCTGGGCTAGGCCACCCTATCGAGGGCATCGCGGGTAATGGGATTCAGCGGGGGTTCGCCGGCGAAGAAGCGCCGCAGTTCCTCCACCGCCCGCTCGCCCATGCGGGTGCAGTTCTCGATACAGCCGGCAATGTGCGGCGTTACCACCACGTTGGGGAGCCGGCGCAGGGGACTGTCAGGCGCCGGCGGCTCCGGGTCGGTCACGTCGAGGAAGGCAAAGAAGCGCCCCTTTTCCAGCTCGCGAACCAGCGCCTCTTCGTCAATCAGGCTCCCCCGCGCGGTGTTGATGATCAGGGCATCGTCCTTCATCATGGACAGCCGGCGCGCGTCGATCATGTGATAGGTGGCCGGCAGGGCCGGCGCATGCAGGGAAATGACATCCGCCTCCTGCACCAGCTCGTCCAGCTCCACTTTGACAACGCCCATGCTCCTGGCCTGTTCCTCACTGACATAGGGGTCGTACAGCAAGATGTGCACATGGAACGGCTGGAGCAGTCGGATGACATGCCGGCCGACGTTGCTGGCCCCAACGATCCCGACCTTTTTATCGTACAGCTCACGCGAAGGCCAGTAGGGGGAATCCCGCCATCCCCCTTCCCTCACCCGCTGGGCCAGCGGCCAGACCCGCTTCATCCCCACAATCATCAGCCCCAGGGTCGTCTCCGCCACATGCTCGGCCAGCACAGGCGCCGCGGAGACCACCAGTATGCCGCGCTCCCACACCGCGTCGGAGACGATGCGCTTCACACTGCCGCCCATGTGGACAATGGCACGCAGTTTCGGCGCCGCGGCGATGACATCGGCGTCGAGCCGGGCAACATCCCAGCTCGTCAGACAGGCGTCCGCCGGGGGCAGTAAGGCCAGCAGGTCCTCTTTTGCCGCCGGCGCGTCCCCCGGATGGTGCAGTATCTCGGCAAACCGCGCCAGCTCTTCCCAGGCACGGGGGCTCATCATGCGGGCGTAATGTGCCCTGCCGATAGTCACGGCAACAACCGGCTTTGTCATAGATAGTGCTCCTGTTCAAGGGGTCGCTGGCCGAGCCTGGCCGGCCTTGCGCCCAGGCCCACCAGGGCAGGCGGCCGCGCAAGGCCGGCAGTCCGTTCGCAGTGCATCAACCTTTGATGGCGCCTTCCACCATGGCCATGAAGAAGTATCGGCGTGCGGCCTGGAAAATGATGACCACTGGCAGGGCGATAAGGATGCAGGAGGCGGCGATCATCTGAAAGTTGATGATATTAGGGCCGAGAAACTCGTACAGGCCGAACATGACCGGCTTCAGATCGTTCTTCGTGACCAGCAGATAGCCGGCCAGGAACTCGTTCCACACATTGACGAAGGTCAGCAGGAAGATGGCCGCCAGGCCGGGCAGAGCCGCCGGCATGGTGACATGCCGCAGTGCTCCCAGCGGCGTCGCCCCATCAATCATCGCCGCCTCTTCCAGGTCTCGCGGGATGGTATCGAAGAACCCTTTGGCGATCCAGATACTCAGGGGCAAATAGAACCCGAAGTAGACGAAGATCAGATACGCCCGATCGTTGAAGGGGATGGGCG
>JAPWUQ010000147.1 GCA_028275445.1 Anaerolineae bacterium
TCCCCCCTCTCCCCTCGCTGGAGAGGGGGAACAAGTCGCCATGGGCCCGGCGCGCCGGCGCATTCCGGACGCTTCCCCCTCTCCCCTCGCTGGAGAGGGGGAACAAGTCGCCATGGGCCCGGCGCGCCGGCGCATTCCGGACGCTTCCCCCTCTCCCCTGGCGGGAGAGGGGGAACAAGGGGGTGAGGGCCTCTACCTCCCCCTCTACGAGGCCAAGATGATCTGGCACTACGACCACCGCTACGGCACCTACGCCGGCGTCGCCTCCCGTTCCAGCACGGAACTTCCTACCCCCACGCCGGAGGACCACGCCGACCCGACCTTCCTCGTCCAGCCCTGGTACTGGGTGCCGGCGAAGGAGGTCCAGGCCCGCCTGGACGATTGGAAACGCGGCTGGCTGCTCGGCTTCCGAGATGTGACCAACGCTACCAACGAGCGCACCGCCATTTTCAGCCTACTGCCCAGGGTGGGTGTGGGGCACAAAGCGCCTCTGCTCACCTTTGAGAGACAGTCGGCTCCTTGTATATCTGCTCTATTGTCAAACCTGACCAGTATTGTCTTTGATTTCGTTACCCGCCAGAAAATTGGCGGAGCATCTCTTGGTTTTTTCATTCTGCGTCAACTTCCCGTCCTTCCGCCCTCGGCCTACACGCCGGAGGACCTGGGGTTCATCGTCCCGCGCGTGCTGGAGCTGGTCTACACGGCCTGGGACATCAAGCCCTTTGCCGACGACGTGTGGCGGGAGGCGGGGGAGGACCTGCGGGCCGGCATCCGCCGGCAGTGGGAGGAGAACGCGGCGGAAACGGGCGGCCATATCTGGGACCCGCCGGACTGGCTCGAAGCTTATCCTGAGATCCGCCTTCCTCCCTCTTCCCTTGGGGGAGGGGGCCAGGACACTGCGCCGGCGGCAGGTTCCCGTGCATCGTCACTTCCTCCCTCTCCCCCTGGGGAAGGGGGCCGGGACACTGCGCCGGCAGGTCCCCACGCGTCGTCACTTCCTCCCTCTACTCCTGCGGGAGGGGACAAGGATGTTGCGGCGGCGGGTTCCCGTGCATCGTCACTTCCTCCCTCTTCCCCTGCGGGAGGGGACCAGGGCGCTGCGCCGGCGGGTCCCCACGCGTCGTCACTTCCTCCCTCTCCCCTTGGGGGAGAGGGCCGGGGCGCTGCGGCGGCACCAGGTTCCCATGTATTGCCATCTCCTCCCTCTCCCCTTGGGGAAGGGGGCCGGGGCGCTGCGGCGGCACCAGGTTCCCACGTATTGCCATCTCCTCCCTCTCCCCTTGGGGGAGAGGGTCGGGGTGAGGGTCTCATCCCCCTTCCCCCGTTCCGATGGGACGAGGGCCGCCGCGCCGTACTGCGGGCTGAGCTGGACGCCTACTACGCCCGCCTCTACGGCCTGACCCGCAAGCAGTTGCGCTACATCCTGGACCCGGCGGACCTCACGGAGAAGGAGCTGACGGACATCCTGGACCCGTGGGAAGAAGTGACGGACCCGCTGGAGCCGCGGGGCTATGAGGAGCGCTGTCGCTGGAGCACCTTCCCCGGCGAGACCTTCCGGGTGTTGAAGGAGAAGGAGAAGCGCCAGTACGGGGAGTACCGCACGCGCCGGCTGGTGCTCGAGGCCTGGGAGCGTCTGGCGGGCAGGAGGTGAGCGGGGCGCCGCCGCAGGGCGAGAACTTACCCGCTGGGTATGGCGGAGCATTCGAGAGGGGTTCGGCACCGGGCCGGCAAACCCATGCAAAACCGATGAGGAGGTCTACGATATGGATGCGTTCACCCTTCGCCAGCGCGTGCTGGAACAGTATGACTCCTATGTCCGCAGTTTCCTGTCCATCGCGGACGCGCGGATCCAGGAGCACGTATCTCAGCGCCTGCGGCAAGGTGCGCTGTGGCCGGAGCCGCTGGTTCAGCTCAACCCGGCCTACGAGATGGGCCATACGGTGGCGGAATTGGCGGCCGAGGGCCTCCTGCATCCCGACTGTGCGCGCCTGTTTGTGGATAGGGACGGCCGGCCCATCCGCTTATATGCCCATCAGGAGCAGGCCCTGCGCCTGGCCGCGCGCTCGGAATCCTATGTGCTGACCACAGGTACCGGCTCGGGGAAAAGCCTCACCTATCTCATCCCCATTGTGGATTACGTCCTCCGGCATAATCCTCAGCGTCATTCCGTGCGCGCCATGATCGTGTATCCCATGAACGCACTGATCAATTCGCAGTTGGAGGCGGTGCGGCGCATGGCCGAGCGCGTCCCCGGCTTTCCGGTCCGCTTTGCCCGCTATACCGGCCAGGAGAGCAGGGAGGAGAAGGACGCCATTATCCAGGACCCACCCCATGTCCTGCTGACCAACTACATGATGCTGGAGCTGATGTTGGTGCGGCCGGCGGAGCGCATCTTTGTGGAGCGCACGACCTCCGAGCTGCAGTTCCTGGTGCTGGATGAACTGCATACCTACAGCGGCCGGCAGGGCGCGGATGTGGCCATGCTGGTGCGGCGTCTGCGGGAGCGCTCGGGCAATCCGAACCTGCTGTGCATCGGCACCAGCGCCACCATGGTGGCCGGCGCAACGTGGCAGGAGCAGATGGAGAAGGTGGCCGATGTCGCCAGCCGGATCTTCGGCGTGCCGATACCGCCGCAGAACGTGATTGGCGAGACGCTCCGCCGGGCCACCGTCGGCCAGACGGATGAGGAGGGCTTGCGGGCGGCCCTGCAGTCCGACCCGCCGGCGGATTTGTCGCTGGAAGAGTTCATTCGTCATCCGGTCGCGGTCTGGATTGAACGGACCTTCGGACTGCGGGAGGAAGAGGGTGGACATCTGCTTCGGCAGAGGCCGATTTCTCTGGAGGAAGGGGCCCGGCAGTTGGCGGAGCAGGTCGGCGTAGATGCGGAACACTGCCGGCGGTACCTGGAGGCGATGTTTCGTCTGGGCAGTCGGCTCCGGACCGCGGAAGGTAATCCGGTGTTTGCCTTCAAACTGCATCAGTTCATCTCGCAGGGCGGCACGGTGTACGCCACGTTGGAGCCGGCCGGCCGGCGTTATCTGACCGTGGAGGGCCAGCATTTTGTCCCGGGCGAGGAAGCGGACCGCGTGCTTTTCCCGCTCATGTTTTGCCGGGAATGCGGACAGGAGTATTACGCGGTATGGTGGGACACGGAGCACAACCGCATCTTCCCCCGGCTCGATGATGGTGGGGAATGGGAGCAAGAGGACAGCATACAGGCCGGCTATTTGCTGATCGATGAGCCGGAGGACCCGATCTGGAGCAAAGAACGGGAGGATGAACTACCCGATCACTGGTTTGAGAGACGGAAGAACGGGTGGGTGCTGAAGAGCGATTTTCGCAAAGAACTGCCGCAAGCCGTATGGGTTCGGCCGGATGGCACACTGGGAGGCGAAGGGGATGGTACGCCGGCCTGGTTCCTGCCGAAACCCTTCTTATTGTGCCTGAACTGCGGCATTGCGTATGAGCGTCGCGAGCGGGCGGAGTTCCGCAAGCTGGCCCGTTTGTCCAGCGAGGGACGGAGCACAGCGACCACACTGCTGAGCCTGTTCACCATTGCGGAACTGCGCCGGCAGGAGGAGGCGAAGGAAGCGTGCAAACTGCTGAGCTTCACCGACAACCGGCAGGATGCCTCGTTGCAGGCCGGCCATTTCAACGATTTCGTGCAGGTGGCGCTGTTGCGGTCAGCCATATATCGCGCGGTACAGGACAGCGGCGTTCTGGACCACTCGACCATTGCCTCGAGGGTGGTGGACGCGCTGAACCTCCCCCAAGGGGCATATGCCAGGGAGCCTTCGGAATGGCCGAAATTGGCGCGCAAGAATCGGAAGGCGTTGGAGCAGTTCATCGAGTATCGGATTTATGAGGAACTGCGCCGCGGCTGGCGGGTGGTTCAACCGAACCTGGAGCAGTGTGGGCTCCTGCGGATAGAGTATGAGGGATTAGGGGAGCTGTGTGCGGAGGCCGGCATGTGGGAGGCCCATCCCCTGCTGGCCGCGGCCCAGCCCGAGGACCGTTTACAAGCAGCGCGGGCTTTCCTGGACCATCTCCGCCGCGCCTTGATCCTGGATGCGCCGTGTTTGGACCCCTCGAAACAGGATGCGATGAGGAAGACGGTGCGGCAGGCACTGAAGCCGCCCTGGTGCTTCGAGGATGATGAGATGCTTCGAACAGCCGGCTGGGCTGTGTTGCCGGGCGTATCCGCGGATACCCATGATATCAGCCTTTCCTACCGCAGTGCGTTGGGGCGTTTCCTCCGTTCTCCGCGTGCCTGGCCTCATTTGCGTGCACCGCTCAATGAGGAGGAATATCAGGAGTTCCTGGAGGCCTGGTTGGAGATCATGCGTCAGGCCGGCTACCTGGTCTTTCGGGATGATCGCCAGGCCGTGCAGTTGCGTGTGGATTCCCTGCTGTGGCGTCGTGGGGATGGCACTCCTCTGCCGCCTGATCCGATCCGCACCCGACGGATGCGCTCCGCACCGCCGCAGTTTGAACGGGAGGCGAACGCTTTCTTCCGTGCGCTGTACTCCACCTTGGCGGTGGAGCTGGGGATGGTCGAGGGGCGGGAGCATACTGGTCAGGTATCCCGGGAAGAGCGTATTCAGCGGGAAGATCGTTTTCGTCGGGGGGAGTTAGCCTGTTTGTTCTGCTCCCCGACCATGGAATTGGGCATTGATATTGCTGATTTAAGCGTGGTGCATTTACGCAATGTGCCGCCGAACCCGGCCAATTATGCACAGCGCTGTGGGCGTGCCGGGCGCAGTGGTCAGCCTGCGCTGGTGATGGCCTATTGTGCGGTGGGCAGTGGGCATGACCAATATTTCTTCCGCCGTCCGGTGCAGATGGTCGCCGGCGCGGTCACTCCTCCGCGCCTGGATTTGGGGAATGAGGAGATGCTGAAGGCCCATATGCACGCCATCTGGCTGGCCTATACAAGTGTCGACCTGAAAGATTCTATTATCGAAGTGTTGGATACATCGCAACCGGGCTTCCCCCTCAAGGAGAACATCGCGCATAACCTCCGGCTCTCTCCTAAGAGACTGCAGGAATGTCTGGAAGAGTGCCGGCGGGTGTTGGCGGCGTGTGGCGAGGAAGCGAGGATATATTCCGAGGAATGGTTACACCAGGTTCTGCAGGATGCTCCCCGGGCCTTTGATGCCGCCTTTAACCGCTGGCGCGAGATGTTCGCCGCCGCGGACCAGCAGTTGCAGGATGCTCGTCGCATCGTTGATAGCTCCCACCAGCGAAAGATTTCTCCGAAGGAGCGGGAGGAGGCGGAGCGCAGGGAGCTGGAGGCCTGCCGGCAAAAGGACCTGCTGTGTAACCAGGCGGGGGAGGGGGAGACGGATTTCTACCCCTATCGCTACCTGGCCAGTGAGGGATTCCTGCCGGGATATAACTTCCCTCGGCTTCCGATCCGTGCGTATGTCCCACGCGGTGATATGGGGGAATTTCTTGCCCGGCCGCGCTTTTTGGCGATCGCAGAATTTGGCCCTGGGAACATCGTGTATCATGAGGGGAACAAGTATTTGGTGGTGCGGAGCCAGATCGCCGGCGGTGATGGCCGCCGCCGGTTGGTGCGTGCCAAGCTCTGCAACGTTTGTGGCGCTTTTCATGAGGGGGAGGATGCGAACACAGATATTTGTCATGTATGCGGTACACCGTTGGATGCGCACAACAGCGATTTCACCGAGCGCCTGTTCGAGATGACGGATGTGGTGACACAGCGGCGCGAACGCATCACCTGTGAGGAGGAGGAACGGATCCGGGAAGGATATTGGGTGACCAGCCATTTCCGCTTTGCGCCGGCGCCTGGTGGGGGACTGCGGCGGGAAGAGGCCGTGGTGGAGATTTCGACAGAGGATGGCTTGGGTCCGATGGAATTGCGCTTGATATATGGGCCGGCGGCCACACTCTGGAGAGTCAACCACGGCTGGCGGCGCTCTCCGAAAGGTGCAGGATTCACGCTCGACTTGACGCGGGGCGAATGGCTTTCCCGGACCGAGAGCCGCGATTTGACAATCCCTGGGGCGGCCGGCCCATCCAACCAGATCGGAGGGGTACGGATCTTGGTCCGCGATACGCGGAATGTCCTCCTGGTTGTGTTACAGGGGAACAGGGACGAGGCTTTGTTAGCCTCTCTGCAGGCGGCGTTACAGCGCGGCATCGAGGCGGTGTTCCAGGTAAACGAAGAGGAACTCATGTCCGAGCGCCTGGGAGAGGGCGAGCATCGCGGTATCTTGTTTTGGGAGGCGGCGGAGGGGGGACTGGGTGTGTTGGAACGGCTGGTGCATGAACCCCATGTTTTGCCACAGGTGGCACAGGAAGCGCTGGCGATCTGTCACTTCTCTCCGGATGGGGAGGACCTTCGGCCGGCGCGCATCCTTCCTAATGGCGAGGTGGAAGGATGTGCTAGAGCGTGTTATGACTGTCTGCTGACTTACACCAATCAGCGAGATCATGCGTTGCTGGATCGTCATCGCATTCGCAGCCTTCTGCAGGAGTTGGCGCGTCGGGGGCCAAAGCCTGCGCATGCCGGCCGGCGTCGTGAGGAACAATACCAATGGTTATTGGAGCGTCTTGACACCGCCTCGGAATTGGAACGGCGGTTCTTGGAGCATCTGTACCGCACCGGCCGGCGTCTCCCCGACGATGCCCAACGCCATCTGGCCGATTATCCCGCTCGCCCCGACTTTTATTATGAGAACGCGCGCGCCTGTGTCTTCTGCGACGGCGCTGTGCATGATCAGCCAGAGGTGGCAGCGAAGGATCACCGTATTCGTGCGGACTTACGAGATTTGGGATACCGGGTGATTGTTATCCGTTACGATCGAGACTTGGAGGAGCAGATTCAGTCCTACCCTGATTTGTTTGGGGTAGCTGGAGAGGTTCCTCCGCAGTGAGTACAGGGCTTGTGGCTGGGGGCCGCCGGCATCACTGCCGGCGGCCCCTACCACTTGCGGCTTACCGCTTGAAGAGCACCATCGGTCGGGTGGATAAACCGGTCGCCGGCTCTTCCTGCGCCACTGCCGGCGGACAGTACCCTCCGACGCACTTCCGCAGTTCGATGTTATCTAC